>DASTGW010000084.1:0-5399 GCA_035718705.1 Terriglobales bacterium
TGGTGATTGATCAGGTAACGCTTCGCGAAGTTGAAGAACGCGTAATGCTGGAGGAGCGTGTCCTGGAAGTGATTCTGCTTTGGCTGGTCAACCTTTACGTCGGGATTGATGCCGCCGCCACCGTACACGGTGCGTCCGCTGTCAGTGGTCTTCACTTCGCGGTTAGCCTTGTTGTCCTTATCGCTATTGTCGCGATTGTAGTAGTAGTCGTAAAGCGAAACGCCTGAATAGTTGCGCTGAATGAGTCGGCCTGATGGCGTGTAGTAGTGATACGTCGTCAGGGCGAGGCCGGTATTTTCGCTCAGGTTGTAGACGGTCTGAACGAGGCCTTTGCCGAAGGTGGTTTCGCCGATGATCAGAGCGCGATCGTGATCCTGCAGTGCGCCGGCGACAATTTCAGCCGCAGAGGCAGTACCGCGGTTCACGAGCACGACGATCGGATAGTCTTTTCCGCCGTTGCCATGAGCAGCGCGATAGATCTTTTCCGGTGAAGAGCGGCCATGATGGGAGACGATGACTGCGCCCTTCTTGAGGAATTTGTCGGCGACGCCAACGCCTTCGCTCAACAGTCCGCCGGGATTCTGGCGCAGATCGAGGATCAGGCCCTTGAGATCGCCCATCTGGTCGAGCGCTTCCTGGACTTCGTGCTCGGTGGTCTCCTGGAATCCGGAAACATGCATGTAGCCGACGCCGGGGCGAACCAGGAAATGCAGGTCAACCGAGTAGCGTGGAATCTCGTCGCGGGTAACGCTGAAGTCGAGCGGCTTGGGAGTGCCTTCGCGCAGCACGGTGATGCGCACCGTGGTGCCCTTAGGTCCCTTGAGCAGTTCGGCAACATCCTGCGTGTTCATGTTGTCGGTGGGCTTGCCGTCGACGGCGATAATCACGTCGCCCGGATGGATGCCGGCACGATAGGCGGGCGTTCCCACGAACGGAGCGATGACGATAACTTTGTTATTCCGTGGACCAACCTGCATGCCGACGCCGTAATACTTGCCGCGCTGTTCTTCACGCAGCAGCGAGTATGACTTGGGGTCGAAGAAGTTGGAGTGCGGGTCGAGGACGTGCAGCATCCCCGGGATGGCGCCGTTATAGATGGCCTTGTCAGCGCTCACGGGTTCGGCGTAGTTCTGCTCGACGAGGTCATAGACCTGCGAAAACGTGCGCAAGCTGTCGCGGATCTCGGTATCGCCGGACGTAGCATTGGAACTGACACGCTGTCCGAAGAGAGCTCCGAGGAATCCGCACAGAACGATGATGAAGACGACGAGGAAGAGCGAGCGGCGAGAACTACGGACCATCAGATTCGATTCCCTCAGGCGAGACTGGCTTGCGACGAAAGTGGCCCCACCCGGCTACCTAGAGGTGCAGTATAGCACGGGTTTTCGGGCTTTCCTTGTGCGTTTCGCCCGCCTTTCTTAGGATGCACCACACTGTTGCTAAGCTTCAGACGATTTGAAAATACAGACGTTATCCATGGGGAAAGGTTGCGGGGTGAATTGCCGTAATCAAAGGTCCACGGGTATCATGGTTTCACTCCTATGAACCTCGGTTTCACCGAAATGGCGTTCATCTTCGTTTTGGCCCTGATTATCTTTGGGCCTAAGAAACTGCCGGAAATTGGCCGCCAGATTGGGAAAGCACTGGCTGAATTCAAGCGCGCCAGTAACGAGTTCAAGTGGCAATTGGAAGCCGAGATGCGCCAGATCGAAGCCGAAGCGACCCGCGAACGGCTGGCGAAGGCAGCGCCGGAGGTAATGCCCACGGAGCAGGGTGAAGTGAAACCGCTCCCCCAGGCCGAAGCTGAAATCTATCCCACTACGTTTGGCCTGGAATTTCGTCCCAAGAGCAATGGTTACGAAGCTGGTTCCGAGCTGGTCGATCCGGAGACAGTAAAGCCGGAAGAACTTAAGGAACCCAATGCCTAGCACGATCGAGTCAGCGGCAACCGCCGCGCGCGAAGCATTCTCGGAAAAAATGTCGGCCATGAGTTTCCTCGAGCACCTCGAGGAATTGCGCAAGCGCATCATCTGGTCGATTGTTGCTGTGGGCATTGCGTTCCTGGTTTGCTGGCACTGGTCCGAAACGATTTACGGCTACATGCAGAAGCCCATCATGGAAGCTCTGCAGCGGAATCATCTCTCGACCAAGCTCACTTATCTCAACCCGACCGAGCCGTTCAACATGTACATGAAGATCGGCTTGATCGCGGCTTTGTTTGTCGCCTCGCCATTCGTGTTGTACCAGTTGTGGGCGTTTGTAGCTCCTGGCCTGTACCGCAACGAAAAGAAGTACGTTGTGCCGTTCATGGTGCTGAGCGTCGGACTGTTCCTGGGCGGCGGGTACTTCGGTTACAAAGTGGTGTTTCCGGCGGCGCTGACGTTCCTCATCGATCAAGGCAAGCAATTCACGCCGATGATCACGATCGGCGAATACACGGATTTGTTCCTGACGATCATCATCGGACTTGGTGTCGTGTTCGAGATGCCGATCCTGGTGTTCTTCCTGGCGCTGATCGGGATCGTGAGCCCGAACTGGATGTGGAACAACTTCCGCTACTCCATCCTGGTGATCTTCATTATCGCGGCGATTCTCACGCCGACCACCGACATCATGAACATGTGCATCTTCGCGGCGCCGATGATCGGGCTTTACCTGGTCAGCATTGGAGTGGCCTGGCTGGTCCATCCGCGGCGCCGTCGTGCCAAGGCCGAAGCGAAATAACGTGCGATACACTGTCGGCGTGCTGAAAGCTCTCGTCATCACGGTCGTTCTGGGTTCGCAGCTGCTGATGGCACGGCCTGCGAAAAAAGGTGCTGCGTCTCAGAAAGCTGCCGCGTCTCAGAAAGCTGCTTCCAACAAGGTGAACGCCGCGCGCGCGATGCAGTACACGCGCGAAGTGACGGCGTTTGGTCCGCGACAAATCGGCAGTGCGAACCACAAGCGACTGGAAGCCTACCTGCGCTCGCAGTTGAAGAACGACAATCTGGAAGAAGACGTCTTCACGGCGAACACACCTTCGGGCAAGATCGAGTGCCGTAACTTCATCGCGAAATTTCCCGGCACCAAGAACGGCATAATCGTTGTTAGTGGTCACTACGATACGAACTACGGACTGAAGAACTACGTTGGTGCGAATGACGGCGGTTCCAGCACCGGGCTGCTCTTAGAGTTGGCGAATCAATTTCGCGGCAAGAAGCGCGATGGCTACTCAGTGTGGCTGGTGTGGTTTGATGCCGAAGAGGCGGTGAAAGACTGGACCGGCGACGATGGACTGTACGGCAGCCGTCACCTGGCGCAGAAATGGCGTACCGAAGGAATCCTGACAAAGATCAAAGCCTTCATGCTGCTGGATATGATTGGCGACGCGGATCTCAATATCGATCGCGAGCAGAACTCGACGTCGTGGCTGCAGGATACGGTGTATCAAGCGGCCGGAAATCTCGGGTATCGTTCTTACTTTTTTGGGCGAAGTCTTCCGATCACCGATGATCACGTGCCGTTCGTGCAGATGGGCGTACCAAGCGTGGACATCATCGACATGAACTACGGTCCGAATGACAGTTACCACCACACGCCGAAAGACACCATCGACAAGGTGAGCGCGAAAAGCCTGGGCATCGTTGGTGACACCGTGATGGCGACGATCAGTCTGCTCGACGCACGCTAGCTACTTCGCCAGGTCGCGCGTACTTGCGGCCATCACCTGGCAGTCCGTTCCGTAATCAACTTTCTTGCAATTCGTGAAGTAGATCATGCTGCCGTCGGAAGACCATCGCGGCTCGGTTGCACGGCCCTCGGTGTTCGCTAGCAGGCGCACGTTGGAGCCATCTGCGTTCATCACGTGAATCTGATAATTGGCGCGACGGTTGGAAGAGAACGCAATCTGCTTTCCGTCGGGAGACCAGGCGGGCCATCCGTCGAACGCCGGATGATTGCTGAGGTTCTTCACGTCAGTGCCGTCGCTGTTCGCGACGAATACTTCTGAGTTCATCTCGCCAATCATCCGGCGGAAGGCGATCTTCGTGCCATCCGGCGAAAACGAAGGGTACGTGTTCGTTCCGCCGGTTATGACCGGCTTTGTCTCCTTGGTGCGTAGGTCGAACGTGTAAATAGTGGCGTCGTTCTTCTTTGGCGGATTCAGGTCATCATCGGAACAGTAGATCAGCTTCGTGCCATCGGGAGACCATGTTGGATGAATGGATTCACCGGTTTCGCTGGTGATGCGCTCCTCGCCTGTGCCGTCAGCCTTCATTACATAGATCACGCTGTGCGTGTTGCGATCGGAGACATAGGCGATCTTGCTCCCGTCAGGCGACCACGACGGCGTGTCATGATTAGTGGGATCGTGGGTAATCTGCGTCTGGCCAGAGCCGTCGGGATTCATGGTGAAGAGCTGGTAGTGTCCTGCGATCATGCTCTCGTACAAGATCTTTTTGCCGTCAGCCGAAGGAAAGGGTTCGCCAGTGTCTACATGAGTGAGTTGATAGGCGAGGGTGGCGGCCTTTTGCGCGACCGCAGTTGCAGAAAGTAACAAGATGCAAAGAAAAATGCGCAGTTTCATGGCTGCGCATTATAGGGAACCCTCGTTGCTGGGCTAAGGTCGTTCGTCACCGAGGCAGAACGGCTCGACACTAATCCCAGAAGATTCAGGCGGCTTCCTCGTTCTTCTCGTTCTTCCGTTCTTCCCGCTTGGGGTACACGAAAACTTCGTCTCCGCGGGTGACCACGTCGTAGGTAAGGATTCGTTCGTCTGCGGGACCGTTCACCACGCGTCCGCTGTGTACATCGAACTGCGAGCCGTGCCACGGGCATTGCACAGTGCAGCCGATGAGAGCGCCGTCGGAGAGCGGTCCACCTTTGTGAGTGCAGGCGTCCTGGAAAGCTACGATGCCCTCGGAGCAGCGACCGACCGCGACCCGGGCGCCTTGAATGTTGGCGAGCATCAGTTGCCCTTCCACGAGTTCGTCGGTTTTGCAGACAGCGTGGTTCCAATCGCTCAGCGTGACTTCCTTATACTTAGCCGCATTCGCGTACAGATGCTCGACAGCGATTTGATTTCGATAAACCAACGTTGCCCCGAGCCATCCAGAAATGCCGAGCAGACAGACTCCGACGGCAGAGAGAATCAGCGAGGTGTTGTCCGCCATCACGCCAGGTCCGCCGCGGTACGCTGCAACCGAGATGAAGGCAACGATAGCGAGTCCGTTCAGGATGCCATGCTTATAGCCACGTGAACGCGCACTCGACTTTTGTGGAACTACTGAAAACAAGTCGATGACGCCTGGAATAGCGGCAATAACGCCTCCCACGAGTCCCGCGATTACGCAGTACCAGGCGGCTGCGGCCAGGCTCGGTAGATCGCGCCAACGGCTGATCAGGTCAAAGACAAGGCTGGT
>DASTGW010000085.1:0-3665 GCA_035718705.1 Terriglobales bacterium
GCTCGACCTGAGTCTCACCGCCGAAAACATTTCCGCGCAATTCCTCACCACGCTCGCGCGTCATATGAAGAAGAACTTGCCCGAGGACATCTCCACCACGGGAGCAATGTCAGCTTCGCTTGCCGTTCGTGCGACAGCGGACGGCATCCGCGTCTGGACCGGAGACGCCAAAATTTCGGCCCTGCAGGTTCGTTCTTCCGTGCTCGAAAAGCCTCTGCTTATCGAACCCACCACCTGGCGTCTCATCGGCCCCGGCACAAGCCAGTTCGTTCCACCTTCTACGAAGGCGAAAAGGATTCTCGCCCAGCAGAGAATGCCTCAGCCTGACTCTCCGGCCTTCAGCTTCGATCCGATCGCAATTCCAGCCGGCGGCTCTTCCCCTGCTACGCTCCGCGGGTGGTTCTCGCGAAGAAATTTCGATGCCGAGTTCAAAGGATCGGCCGACGTAGACCGTCTTTTTCAACTCGCACGTTTGGCCGGACTACCCACAAGCGCTTCCGATCTTTCCGGATCGGCCACTGGATCCGTCACTCTCACCGGGGGATGGAATAACTTCAAACCCGCTGACTACCTCGCCGACGCGCAACTTCAGAACGTCACCGCCAGGATCTCTGGAGTGGCCACTCCAGTCAGCATCCGCTCCGCTCACTTCGTTGCAGATCCAAGCTCGGCTACTCTCGCCAAAGCAACCGCTTCCATTCCTGGGCTCCACAGCGAAATTACGTTTAGCTCCACCTGGCCAAAGAACTGCGATCCCAAGGCCTCTGACGGCAATTGCTTCATGCATTTTGACGTGGCAGCGGATCAGCTTAGCTCTGACGAACTTAACTCGCTGCTGAACCCCAAGGCCCAGAAGCAGCCGTGGTATGCCGCCATCGCCAACAGCGTGATCGGCTCCGATCGTAAGAGCTTTCCCGAACTTCATGCCACCGGCAAGATCTTTGTTGGCAAGCTTCTTGTAAAAGACGTCCCCGCCCAGCACGTGACGGCGAGCCTTGAAGTCTCGCCCCAGGGCTTCACTCTCACCGATATCAATGCCGAGGTCTTCGGCGGAAGATACACCGGCGAACTTTCTTCTGATTTCCGCGGCGGCACTCCTGTTTACGAATCGAAAGGTAAGCTGCAGAGCGCTGCTTTCAACAACATTGCCGCGGTGATGAAAGACGATTGGGCGAGCGGCAAGGTCGATATCTCCTACTCTGGTAAGGCCGCCGGCTGGAAGTCTGACGAGCTACTCTCATCCGCCGCAGGCACCGCCAATTTCCAATGGCGCGATGGCACTTTCCGTCACATCGAATTGGATTCCCCCGGCAAACCTTTGCAATTCCGCAGCTTCGCGGGCGCGATCGCGTTGAAAGACGCTACTCTCACCCTTGCTGAAAGCAAATTGCAGGCGCAAAAAGGCATCTATCAGGTAAGCGGAACCGCTTCTCTGGAACGAGAGTTGAAGTTCACGCTGGCGCGCGATGGCGCTCCCAGCTTTTCCATTTCCGGATCGCTCGAAAAACCACGGGTCGCTCCGGCGAAGCAGTCGCCAACCGAAGCTAATTTGAAGTAGAGGGCCATGGTTCGTAATCTGATCGTCTCTTTATTGCTCCCCCTCGCGATGTCAGCGCAGCAGTCGCAAGCTCCTGCGGCATCCGCCACGCAGGCGATGTACAACGCCCAGGTAAATTCCACCCAGAAAAAGTTCGACTACATTCGTGCCAATGGAGCGAAGCCGAGTCCCGACCAGACTCCCACCGTTATCCACGAACGCGAGATCAACGCCTGGCTCACCTCCGGCGACGTGCAGTTTCCCGACGGGGTGAAGCGCCTCCAATTACAGGGCCAGCCCGGGATCATCCACGCTACCGCCACGGTCGATTTCGATCAGGTAACCGGAGGCCGCTACTCGGGCAATCCGCTCATGTCTCTTTTCCGCGGAACTCACGAGGTGAAAGCCACGGCTCACGCGCAAGCCAGTGGCCACCAGGGGCAGGTCCACATCGACTCTGTCGAAGTGGATGGTGTCTCTGTTCCGCGTATGGCGTTGCAGTATTTCGCAGACAAGTACATCACCCCAAAGCATCCCAACCTCGGCATCGACTCTACATTCGCGCTGCCGTACAAGATCGACACCGCCGTGGTCGGCTCGGGCGAAGTATCTGTCACACAGAAGTGATCGCCGGTATGCCTCATTCGTGAGGCATACCTCCGCGATCCCCTGTTTTACTTGCGGCACCTGAATGCCCGTCGGCATCTAACCTCAGTCTTATCAGTGCCAATCGACTTAAGCATGCGATCGTCCTGCTATACTGCCGAGCAAATGTTCGCCCGTTCGACGTTCGAGTTTCACGTCTCCCGAGCGGCGCGCGATCTGTACAACTTCTCGCACGCCCTGTTCTCCATCACAGGCAATGTAGTCTTCGCCGACCTGGCTGCCACTCGCGAGTTCGCCCACAAGATGAACCAGGTGCGCGGAGCCGAGCAGAACCCCGAGCGCGCCGTCAATCCCGGTGCTCTGAATGCCATGGGACTGATCGACGAGGCGCTGCACACATTGCTCGCGCAGTATCGCCGCGAACTCGATCCGCGCGCCATTCTCGACGCACTCACGTTCTTCGAAGCCCGCTTAGGCCGCGACACTCTCGACCGCACCCTGCTCGCCTTCACCGAACAATTTCCAAATGGGACTCTCTACCGCGGTGAGATTAGCTCGCGTGAATGGCTGAACGGCACAACCGATGAAATTCCCAATCGTGCAATCGCATTCGAAGAACTCATCATGCTGTGGCTTGCCAATGCGAATCCCGCATTCAAGCCTTTCAGCGAACTGTTCGACGACGCTCAACTAAGCGACAAGACCGCTTACACCAGGATCATCTCTGGCTTGCGTGAGTATTTTGAAACGCGGCCTAAGTTTGGCCCTGAAAAACTGAACCTCGTGGACATGCTGCGCGCACCCGCGCTTGCTGCTCCCGATTCCCTCGCCGGACAACTCGCCTTCATCCAGAAGAAATGGACTCCCCTGTTGCGCGAGTTCATGCGCCGCCTGCTCACCGCCATCGACGTGCTGAAGGAAGAAGAGGTCGCCGTCTGGTTGCGCTTCCATCCTCCTGTCGATCCGCGCCATGGTGGCCCCGGATGGGACCAGCGCGGCGACTCCAGTGCTGCCGCCGTTCCACAGTACAGCCGTCGCGGACCGCAATCGGAGTATGAGTACGAAGCCTTCAGTCCCGACGTTGACTGGATGCCGCGCACCGTCATGCTCGCCAAGAGCACTTACGTGTGGCTCGATCAGCTTTCCAAGCAATATCAGCGAAACATTCATCGCCTCGACCAGATTCCAAACGAAGAGCTCGATACGCTCGCTCGTCGTGGCTTCAATGCGCTTTGGCTGATCGGCTTGTGGGAGCGTTCTCGCGCGTCGCAGAAGATAAAGCAGATGATGGGCAACAAAGACGCCGTTGCCAGCGCCTACTCGCTGCTCGATTACAACATCGCCGACGATCTCGGCGGTGAATCCGCTTACAACGATCTACGGAATCGCGCGCAGCAGCGCGGCATCCGACTCGCCAGCGACATGGTGCCGAACCACATGGGCATCGACTCGCGCTGGGTCGTCGAGCACCCCGATTGGTTTCTTTCACTGCCCCATCCGCCCTATCCGGCATACACGTTCA
>DASTGW010000086.1:0-2890 GCA_035718705.1 Terriglobales bacterium
CTACCAAGCCGCGCCCTTACACCCACTTCTGGTCCACCTCAAAGATGGTTCGCGTACGTTTCTGGTCGGCAGGGAGATGCCACTCACAGGCGGCGACAACCGTTGGTTCTGGCTCGTTGAACAATCTGGACACCGAGCCAAGATTCTGCTTTTCATTGCTACGGGTTGCGTTCACATCGATCAGAACGCAACCGGAGGCTACGCTGACATCCAAACGGAGTGGCAGGCGGCTGGTTTCAGGCTGATCCGCACGTACAAGTGGAATGGTCGCAGGTACATCCTTCGCGGTGAGCGCAAGGCACAACCTCGCTGATTCGAGCAATTCTTCACCGCTACAGACACTCTTCGCAAACAACTGCTATGGCAGGATAGCTACATCTACCGCACTGCGATCTCATAAAGGTGCGGATATTACTTCGATTCTCAAGGCAGTGTTTCGCAACTTCCACAATCCGGCCGCACTCTTCCGCCGTCAGCCGCTCAAAATCCTCGCCCACTCCAGTCGATGCCCAAAATCCGGAAACTTCGGCGCCTCTCCCCATCGCCACGCCGGATGGGTCGCCTTCGGACTGCGCCCCAGCAAATGCATGTGCACGCGACGATGCTGCGGCGGATTTTTCGGACCACGCGGTTCAGCAGCTTCGTTAAGCGCCCAATTCCCCGCTTCCCAGTAGTTGACGCATCCGCCGGCGAGTTGCGGAAGCGTGTCGATCATCGCTCGTCCGGCGGCCGAAACCAGTGCTCCCCACGCTGAGAGTTCCTCGGGAGTTAGTTCGCTGCGCTCCCAAACTTCGCGCGGCGGATTCACGACCAGGTTCCCGCCGTCTTCGCGACTGACAAGAGCTGCCCCTCGACTCGGAAGCACAATAGTTCCAACAGCGCATTGCAGCAGGGTAATCGCCATAGCCAAGACATTTCACAGCCGAACACCAAAAAACTAAGTACCAACTAGTTGGGCTTTACGTCCGCATACGCGCTCGCTGTCCCAGGCATCTTCACGTAGTTCGCAAACAATACCCGGCGCACCGGACTATCGCCAGCCAACGCATCTCTGAACTCCTTCAAGTCGATGGCTTTGCGGATGTCGTCCAGCGACTGCCCTTTCTCGACGCCGGCTTTTGTCTGTGCGGTGATTGAGGCGAACATGCGCGACAGCAACTCCATCTGCTTGTCGTCATGCAGCACTGGGCCATGTCCCGGAACAATGATCGTTGCTCCGAGAGCACGTGCCTTTTCGAGTGTCGCGCTCCAATCGGCTACGTGCGATTGATCGCTGCCCACCAGCGGTACTGGCGAGATCACCATATCGCCCGTGATCAGAATTTTTTCCTTCGGCAGGTAAACCACGATGTCGCCGCTCGTATGTGACCGTCCGAGATATCGGATGTCGATCACTCGATCGCCCCGATAGAGCGTCAACCGATCCTCCAGCGTGATGGTCGGCAGCACGATCGGCGTCTGCTTCACCTCCGCCAGATACCGGTTCACCAGGCGAATGTCGCTCCGATAAGCGTTGGCCTCCTCGTCACCCATCTCGCCACCGGCCATGCTGATTTTCTTGTCGACTTGCTCCTGCAGGAACTTCGAGAACTCGGGCGCGCCTTTTTCCATTGACTCACGTGCCGTCACGCCCTTTGTCGGCAGATACTCACGGGTAGCCCTATGGGCCACAAACTCTGCCTTCGGGAACGCCTCTTTGTACGCGGCGTTCCCCAGGATGTGATCGTCGTGCCAGTGCGTGTTCACTACATACGTGACCGGCTTGTTGGTGATCTTCTTCAGGTCGGCGATCATCTGTCGGGCAAGTGACATCGCACCCCCCGTGTCCACCACAACGACGTCATCGTCGTTGACGATAAATACACAGTTCGAAACCACCATCCAGCCGACTGGATCCTGCCGGATCAGCGCATACACCCCATCAGCCAATTTTTCGATCTTGTATTCCGGCGTGGCGGTTTGCGCGAAGAGAGCGGAGGACAACAATAGAAGAACAAGAGAGATGAATTTCCGCATCAGCATGGAACGGACATTGTGCGGAATCGGTGGCGTCCATCCCAAGCTTCCTGTGATGGGCACCCTGATTCGAGGGAGGAAACGAGGACCCGGATACTTCTGTTCGCAAGCTATCGCGGCACTGCCGCTTTGTCCGGCGTATGGGGAGAGCGATCGTGGATGTACTGCTCGATACAGCGCTCCAGCGATCCTTGTGCCCGGAGTATGTATTCGATCGCGTCGCGGCATGCACCGTGTCCGCCATCGTGATCGGTCACGAAGTGCGATTCGTCCTTCACCTCTTCGCGCGCATTGCGCACGGCGATCGCCAACCCGCAGCGCCGCATGACCGGCAGGTCGATGATGTCATCGCCAACATACGCAACTTCATCCGACTTCAGACTTTCACGTTCCAGGATCTCGCGAAAGCATTGGCCTTTGTCAGCGACACCCTGATGCACGATGTCGAGTTTCAGGTCCCGCGCCCGTAGTGCAACCGTTTCCGAAATTCGCTTGGTGATGATCCCCAGTTTCAGGCCGCCGAGTTTCGCCAGCGAAATGCCGGCTCCGTCATGCGCGTTGAAGCCCTTGGCCTCCATCACACTCTGGCTGTGGATGGCATAACCGCCCTTGCCGGACAACTGCTCCTGCTGCTCGTTGATGCTGAGATCACGTCCGCCAGTCGCGGGAAAAAGGAAAATGGTGCCGTCGGTCATCACGCCGTCCACGTCAAACAGGATCAGCTTGATCTTCTGCGCGCGCTCTTTCGACATGAACAGGATTGTAAAGGGAACTCTGCGGAAACTCGAATTGGTGAATGATGAAGGGTGATTTGTGAGTTAGAAATCTGAAGTCCGCATCGGGGAATTCACCAATCACAAATCGCCAATCGCCA
>DASTGW010000087.1:0-10299 GCA_035718705.1 Terriglobales bacterium
CGATCACGATGCTCAGTCGCATGGCGTTCTTTTTGGGCGGCTCTCGTGATGACCGTGACCGCGGCGGCAGCCCTATCGCCGCCCTTCTGATGTTGATCCTCGCTCCCTTCGCGGCGTTTTTGATCCAGATGGCGGTCTCGCGTTCTCGCGAATACGCAGCCGACGACACCGGCGCGCACATCACCGGCAATCCTTATGCGCTGGCCAACGCGCTCCGCAAACTCGATGCTTATTCGCGCCGCGTGCCGATGCAGGCCACTCCCTCGACGGCGCATTTGTTCATCATTCAGCCGCTACTAGGCATGAACTTTGGGAGCCTGTTCTCCACGCACCCGCCGATCGCGAAACGGATCGAGCGTCTTACCGGCCGTCCAGCCGAGTTCCAGGCCTAGAAACATGTAGGGCAGACGTCCTCGTCTGCCCAGGTTTGCAAGTTCAATCCAAAGCTGCGTTCTGGATACTGGGAACTCAGTACTGGGTACTTCAGTTCACGTCCCGTTTGGGCACTGCCTGAAAGGTCTTACTGGGTTAGAATCCGAAGCAAATGTCCACCCAAGCACTCAGGGCCATCAGCCGGGCCACCACATTGGAAAAAACGCTCCGCAGCATCATTCGCGGACAGGACCAGGTGGTTCGTCTGTCGCTGGTCAGCCTTTTTGCCCGTGGACATCTGCTCATCGAAGGCGTGCCGGGCGTGGGCAAGACCACCCTCGCCCAGACCATCGCGCGCGCACTCGACGTCGATTTCCAGCGCGTCCAGTTCACCGCCGACATGCTTCCCAGCGACGTGCTCGGCATCTCGATGTACTCAACGGTTGACCAGAAATTCGAATTCAAGCGTGGACCTGTCTTTACGAACGTCCTGCTGGCCGATGAGATCAATCGCTCGACCCCGAAGACACAGTCGGCACTGCTCGAAGCGATGAACGAAAACCAGGTCACGGTTGACCGCGATTCTTATCCGCTCCCGCAACCCTTTCTCGTCATCGCCACGCAGAATCCCGTCGAGCATCACGGAACATACCCCCTGCCGGAGTCGCAGATGGACCGCTTCCTCATGCGGTTGCACATGGGATATCCGGAATTCGAAAGTGAACGCCAGATTCTCCGTTCCGAAGCTGGTGCTGCACGCCTGGACGAAGTAAACGCAATCCTCAATGCCGAAGAAGTGGTCGCTATTCAAGAAGAAGTTGAGCGCGTGCGTGTAGACGATTCATTGATCGAGTACGCCCTGAAGATCGTGAACAAAACGCGCGAGTCCGATCATCTTTCGCTCGGTGTTTCCCCACGTGGATCCCTCATGCTCTATCGCGCCGCACAGGCTCTGGCTTATGTGGACGGCCGCGACTTTACCGTCCCCGAAGACTTCAAACTCCTTGCGATTCCCGTCTTCTCCCACCGCGTAGTGGTGAGCGGACGCTACTCTTCTACGTTGAAGAAGTCCCAGCAGGCCGAACAGATTCTGCGCGAGATTGCCGAAAGCGTGCCGGTTCCTGTTTAAGTTTCACCTTACCCGCTCTTCAGATTGCATTTTCGGTATAGCATTACTTCCTACCGAATACTGCCATGAATCAAATATTCGAAATTGCCCCTGACGTCTACCGCTTTAGCCTCTTCGTTCCCGAGATCAACCTGCAGTTCAACCACTTCCTGGTGAAGGACGATGAGCCTTTGCTCTTCCATACCGGAGCGCGTGCCATGTTCCCTGCTCTTCGAGAAATGATTGCAAAGGTGATCGATCCCGCCAAGTTGCGCTGGATCAGCTTCAGCCACTTCGAGACCGATGAATGTGGTGCGCTCAACCAATGGCTGCAGGTTGCGCCCAATGCAGTTCCGGTTCATGGCATGATCGGCTGCTTGGTGAACCTGAACGATTTTTCCGATCGTCCCACCAAGATGCTGAACCCTGAAGATCGCCTGCAGACCGGGAAGTACCGCTTCCGTTTTGTCCACACCCCGCAACTGCCTCACGGATGGGACGCGGGCGTTCTGTTCGAAGAGACACAACGTACGCTCTTCTGCTCCGACCTGTTCCACCAGAACGGTGAACTGGAACCGCTGACGTCATCTGACATCCTCGGCCGCGTGCGCCAGGTTCTCACGGAATATCAGCACAGCCCGTTCGCCAATTACGTCCCCTATACGGCGCAAACCGGACGCCAGCTTCACGCAGTCGCTGACCTTGATCCGCAGACGCTCGCCATCATGCACGGCTCCAGCTATTCAGGCGACGGCAAGAAAGCCTTGCACGATCTCGCGACCGTATTCAAAGATGTCTTAGGCACGGAAGCTCTTTCCGCTGCCGCTGACTAACATGAACCTGCTTCGCTTCGTCATGCTGCTTTCGCTGGTCGTTTGGATCGGCGGAATCATTTTCTTCGCTTTCGTCGTCGCACCGACCGTCTTCTCTGTCCTGCCAACGCGTCATCTGGCAGGCCAGGTCGTAAACCGATCCCTCACGGCGCTGCATTGGATGGGAATCGTTTCGGGCATCGTCTTCCTGATTACCTCGATGATCTACTCGCGGCTGAGTGTGGGATATCTGCATCTGTTCGCCCCGCGTCACGTGCTGGTCGTAATCATGCTGGTGCTCACGTTGATCTCAATGTTTGTTGTGGCCTCGAAGATGGAAGTCCTGCGCGCGGACATGGGCATCATCGACAACGTGCAGCAGAACGATCCGCGCCGCATCGAGTTCAACGAACTTCATCGCTGGTCCACGCGCTTGGAAGTCGGCGTGTTCGCCATGGGATTGGCGGTGCTGTACCTGACTGGGAAAGCTCTTAGTAATTAGTTCTTAGTTTTTGGTCGTCCACATTTTGCGAGAACGGCTTTGTCCGTTATCCTTAAAGGGGTTATCCCTGAACGATTTCTGGCCATCGTCAGCGTTCCTTGACCAAATACTAATTACCAACGACTAACTACTAATGAAGAGTGGAATTATCGGCCTGCCGCAGGTAGGCAAAACATCGCTGTTCAAAATTCTCACCAAAGTTGACGTCGCCACCGGACATGGTGGATCGCGCGAAGCACATCTTGGTGTAGCTACCGTTCCTGACGAGCGTCTCGACAAACTCGCCGCGCTCTATACACCCAAGAAGACCACGCACGCGACCATCCAGTACGTTGATGTCGCCGCCATCGGCCAGGAAGCGCTCAAGGAAGCCAACTTCCTCAACAACCTGCGCCAGGTCGATTCGCTGGTCCACGTCGTCCGCGCCTTCGACGATCCCTCCATCCCGCACGCCAAGGGTGATATCAATCCGCTGCGCGACATCAAGGATGTCGAATTCGACATGATGGTCAGCGATCTCGGCCAGATCGAAAAACGTCTCGAACGTCTCGAAAAAGACCTCAAGAAGATGAAGTCTCCGGATCTGGTTAAAGAAGACGAGATCCTGAAGAAGTGCAAGGAATGGCTCGAGCAGGAAAAGCCTCTGCGCGAACTCGAAATGTCACCCGAAGACAAGAAGCGCCTGAAGGGCTTCATGTTCCTGAGCGAGAAGCCGATTCTGTACGTGCTCAACATCAGCGAGAGCACCACGCTAGGCAAAGACCTCGACGAAGCCGTTGGCAAATTCAAGATCCAGGAAGCGGCCTCTCGTCCGAACACCGGCGCAACCGCTATCTGTGGCAAGGTCGAAGCCGAATTGGCCGAAATGCCTGACGAAGAAGCTGCCGAATTTCTCTCCAGCTACGGCCTTCACGAGAGCGGACTTTCTCGTCTGATCAAAAAGACCTACGAATTGCTCGGCCTCATCTCCTTCCTCACTGCCGGTGAAGACGAATGCCGTGCCTGGACAATCACCCGCGGCATGCGTGCCGTGGAAGCAGCTGGCGCCATCCACAGCGACTTGGAAAAGCACTTCATCCGCGCCGAAACCATTCACTGGGACCAGCTTTTGGAAGCAGGTTCGGAAGCCGTCGCCCGCCAGAAAGGCACCCTGCGTCTGGAAGGCAAGGACTACATCGTGAAAGACGGAGACGTGATGCACATCCGGCACAGCGGGTAACCGGGATCTTACGGAAAAGCCGAGCTGACGATTCAGCTCGGCCTCACTCCCTAAAATAAACACTAACGACTATCTTCCACACCATAATACCCATCCGTAAGGACCGGTTGCTCTCCCGCCTCCAGCGCCAACATTCTCGACCTTACCTGCAAATGCTTTTCGCGGAAGTGTTTCACCGCGCGCTCACTCCACGCCCGCAGGAAGTAGTAATTCAGTGCCGCGCCGATCGCCGAGCTCACTACCGGGATCAGCCTTCCCGCCCACTTCTCCACCACTTCCGTGCTCGCCCTGGTCGCAATGCGCTGGATGACCTTCGGCACAAATCTCTGCACCACTTCTTTCTCGACAAGTTCCCTGCTGATGTCCACTCCTGCCGCGCTTGCCATGGCGATCCACAACTCGGTGACTTCGGCGTCTGTGTTGTAAGGGAATCCATAAATCAGGCTCAGCTTTTGCACGGTTCGCAGTGTAATCGCCGACAGGATGCCCATGTCCGGAACCAGCGTCAGCATGCCGCCCATGCCAAAGCCGGCGCCTTCGAGCGCTGCCAGTTTCATGCCTGATCTGATCGTCTCCGCAGCGACCCGGTCCAATTCCTCCACCGGCACGCTGAACATGCCGTCGTAAGTGTTGACCGCCAGCCCTTCTCCTGCGCGCAAATGAACCAGGTACTCCTGCGGATCGACCTTCACTCGCTCATAGGCCTGTGAAAGCCCGCTCTTGATGGCCCCTTCTGCCTTCTTCATCAACCACGACTTGGTTCTTCCTTCGTTGCTCATCACATCCTTAGATTCACAATTCGGGTCTTATCTCTGAAAAATAATCAGCGTGTTCAGCGCGCGTCAGCGGCCCGCCTAAGCCGTCCCGCTTTGTGCTAGCATCAAGGGTTCTGATGCCCGCTGGAAAGCTACATATCGTACCTCTTGGCGGCCTCGGCGAGTTCGGCATGAATTGCATGGCCGTCCGCTGGGCCGACGACATTATTGTCATCGACGCCGGTCTCATGTTCCCCGAAGCCGAACTGCTGGGCGTGGACATCGTCGTTCCCGACATCAGCTATCTGCTCGAAAACCGTGAACACGTGCGGGCGATCATCCTCACGCACGGTCACGAAGACCACATCGGCGGACTTCCCTCCGTACTCACCGAACTCAACGTCCCGGTTTACGGCACCGAGTTCACCCTCGCCTATGTCGAGAACAAACTCGAAGAGCACGGACTTCTCGACGATGCCAAACTGATCGAGATCCGTCCCGGCGAGCGCGTCACCATCGGGCCCTTCACGGTCAATCCGATCCGCGTGACCCATAGTCTTGTGGATTGTGTCGCGTTGGCGATCCACACTCCGCTCGGCGTCATTATTCATACGGGCGATTTCAAAGTCGATCCCACGCCGACCGACAATCGCCTCTTCGACCTTCACGCTTTCGCCGAATACGGCAAGGAAGGCGTACTGGCCCTGTTCCAGGACTCCACCAACGTCGAGCGCCCCGGCTATACGCCAAGCGAGCGGGCGGTACGCCGCAAGTTCGAAGAGATCTTCACGATGACGAACCGCCGCCTGTTCATCTCGTGCTTCTCTTCCTCGATCCACCGCATCAAGCTCGCCATTGACCTCGCCTGGGAGTATGGCCGAAAAGTCGCTCTGGTCGGGCGATCCATGAGCGAGTCCACCGAGATCGCGCAGGACCTCGAATACATCGACATCTACGACGGACACCTCATCCACCCCGGCGACATCAAGAAGTACGCGCCCGAAAAAGTTTGCGTGCTCATCAGCGGGACCCAAGGCGAACCGATGTCCGCGCTCTCGCGTGCCGCAGTCGACAACCATAAGCACGCCAAGATCGAGAAAAACGACACTGTCGTCCTCTCCTCGCGCATCATTCCCGGCAACGAGAAGGCGATCTACCGCATGATCGACCATCTCTTCCGCCGCGAGGCGCACGTGATCTATGACGACGGTTCGGGACCGCCAATCCATGTCAGCGGACACGCCAGCCAGGAAGAGCTCAAACTGATCATCAACCTGGTGAAGCCGAAATACTTCATTCCGATCCATGGCGAGTATCGCCAGCTCAAGCGTCACGCCGAACTCGCGCAAAGCATGCACGGCGCAGTCGGATCGGTCATGATGATCGAAAGCGGCGACGTCCTCGAGTTTGACGAACTCGGCGCTCGCAAAGCCGGCAAGGTCAACGTCGGCCGCGTCTGCATCGACTCCAACTCCATGGGCGATGTCGTCGAAGAACTCATCATCCGCGACCGCCGCCACCTCAGCGAAGACGGCATCGTGCTCCCGATTATCGCCATCAACAAACTGACTGGCCGCGTGGAAGGTCCACCCGAAATCGTAACCCGGGGCTTCGGTGGCATCGGCGAAAACGGGTTCATGAACGACGCCAAGAATGTTGTGGTTAACACGCTCGACATTTCCAGCGAGGAAGAAAAGGCCGACTACGGCGTCATCAAGGAAAAAATTCGCCAGGATTTGAAGCGCTATATCGTAAAAAACACGTCGCGCCGACCGCTGATTATGCCCGTCATCCTTGAGATTTGAAGCGGTGGGAAGTTTTGCCTTAACGTTAACGAATGGGAACAGCTCCCAAGCTCCGGCCAGCAAGCCCGAAACGCCGTTATCTTCTCTTCTTCCTGATACCACTGATCGGGCTTGCCAGTATTCCAAGCATCGAGCATCACCTGCGCGCGTCGTCGCTACTACTGCGCATCCAGAACGCCGACGACCACAGTCGCCTGGCCACTTATCACACTTACGGAATCGGAGTGGTCTCCTCCACGCTCGCTGTCCCTAACGGCACCGTTCGCGCTCGCATATACACTCCGGTCGGTCGATCGAACCCGCCGGGTATCGTGGTCGTGCACGGCGTGCATCATCTCGGAGTCGACGAACCCCGCCTCGTCGCTTTTTCACGCGCGTTGTGCGCCAGCGGCTTTCGCGTCTTCACCCCTGAGTTACCCGACCTTGCCGATTACCATGTAAGCCGCTCCTCGCTCGACATCATCGGGACTGCCGTCGATCACCTCAGTTACGAAATGAAGCACCCAGTAGGCGTTTTGGGACTGAGCTTCGCAGGTGGCGAAGCCTTGCTCACCGCCGCCGATCCTCGTTACGCCTCGCGCATCGCCTATGTCGTCTCCATCGGCGCCCACGACGACATGCGGCGCGTAGCGGACTTCTTCGTCACCGGCAAGATCGCACGTCCGGACGGAAGCATCGCCTCGCTGAAGCCGCACGAGTACGGGCCCCTCGTCCTGATGTACTCACATCTCGACGAGTTCTTCCCCGTCGCCGATCAGCCCACGGCGCAACAGGCTCTGCGATATCTCCTGTGGGAACAAGTCGAGGATTCCCGCCGTGCCTCTGTCGCTTTGAGTGGCACTTCTCTCGCCAAGATGAACGCCCTGTATCAGCACGATGATTCAGCTATGCTCGCCGACTTGCAGAAGTGCATCGCTCATCACGCGCAGGAGATGGAAACGGTTTCGCCTCACGATCATCTCGCCGCCTTGCGCGTTCCCGTTCTGCTCCTTCATGGCACCGGCGACGACGTCGTCCCCGCCACCGAAATGTTATGGCTTGAGAAAGACGTGCCGCACGACTATCTTCGCGGTGCCTTGGCAACACCGTTACTTTCCCACGTCAGCATTGCCGGAGAACCGCCCGTGCGCGACAAAGCTGAACTGGTCCATTTCATGGCAAAGCTCATCGACCTTGGCGATGAATCGCGCTCACACGAACTCTCAACCGCAAGATAAAGAATGGTCACTCTCGAACAGATCCGCGCCGCACGTGAACGACTGAAAAACGTCGCAATCCGTACCCCCATCATCCAATTCCCTCAGCCGATCGACGGGCGCACGCTCCACCTGAAGCCTGAAAACCTTCAGCCCATCGGCTCTTTCAAGCTTCGTGGCGCTTACAACAAGATCGCAACGCTCTCCGATGACGAGCGTCGTCGCGGCGTGATTGCCTATTCGAGTGGCAACCATGCACAGGGTGTCGCCTATGCAGCTCGCGCCATGAACGTAAAAGCTACTATCGTCATGCCGCGTAATGCCCCGGCAGTCAAACTCGAATCTACAAAGTCGCTTGGCGCTGAAGTCGTGCTCGTCGGACCCGCCAGCAACGAACGCAAGGCCAAAGCGGAAGAAATCGCGCAAGAGCGCGGACTCGCCATCGTGCCGCCGTACAACGACGAAGCCATCATTGCCGGCGCCGCGAGCGTCGGTTTCGAAATCCTCGACGACTTCCCGCAAGTCGAACTCGTGCTCGTTCCCGTCGGGGGCGGCGGACTTTCCAGCGGCGTCTCCACCGCGATCAAGCTGAGCAATCCGAAGGTGAAAGTCGTCGGTGTCGAACCTGCACTTGCCAACGACGCTCAACAGTCGCTTCAAGCTGGACGCGTCGTTTCGCTTCCGGCCGAACAAGTCACGCAGACCCTCGCCGACGGCCTTCGCACGCAATCGATCGGCGAAATCAATTTTCAGCATCTGCGCCAGTACATCGATGCCATCGTCACCGTCACCGAAACCGAGATCAGAGAAGCAATGCGTCGATTGGCGAAACAAGCAAAGCTCGTCGTCGAACCGAGCGGCGCCGTCACCACGTCAGCCTTTATATTTCACGCAAATGAGTTGCCGCCGGTGCAGAACACCGTAGCCATCGTCAGCGGCGGAAGCGTCGAACCAGAACTTTTTGCGAGCGTATTAACAGAAACTTCTACTTAGAACGTCACACCGAACGAGGTGTCTTCATGATGGGTATTTTGACGATTCGTAAACTGCTCTTCTTCCTGCTCTGCGCAACCGCAGTTTACGCGCAGACCAACACCGCCCCCAAACCCAAATCCTTCTTCCCCTACGACGTCCACGAAAAGGTCCTACCCAACGGACTTCATGTCGTCGTCATTCCCACGCCCGAGTTTAAGGACATGGTCACCTACGCGACTCCGGTCTTTGCCGGTTCGCGCAACGAGACCGAGAAGGGCAAGACCGGGCTCGCTCATCTGTTCGAGCACATCATGTTCCTGCATCATTTCGGCGGAAAGCCCACCGGATATCAGGACAACATCCGCCGCATGGGCGCCCACAACAATGCGTGGACGAACTACGACATGACCTTCTATCACCCGACCACTTTCACCTCGAACCTCGTTGGTCCCATTTCCCGTCCCGATGGCCCTGTTCCCGGACTCATCGAGATGGAAGCCGATCGTTTCAAGCACCTCACGCTCGACCGTAAAGAGTTCGAAGTGCAAGCCGGCGCCGTGCTTGGCGAGTATCGCCGCATCTTCTCTTTCCCAGACGTGAAGGCACTCGAAATGTATTCGCCGCTCGCCTTCCCCAACCATCCGTATGGGCACACCGTCATCGGCCTTCGCGAAGATGTCGAGAACATGCCGCAGGCATGGGACGCAGCCTGGGAGTTCTACCACAACTACTATTCGCCCAATAATGTCGCCATTGTGGTTGTCGGCGACGTGAAACCTGACTTCATCTTCCAGCAGGTAGAGAAATACTACGCAGACTGGAAGCCCACGCAGAATCCTGCCATCCCAGCCGAAAAGCAGCCTGATGGCGAGAAGACGATCCATGTTCCTTGGGAAGCCGACGTCTCGCCGCAACTTGTCGTCGCCTATCACACACCGGCCATGAAGCCATCCACCAAGGAAGGAGCCGTGACATTCCTGTTATCTGAGCTGCTAGGCTCCCGCTCCGCACCACTGTTCCAGAAGCTTCGCTACCAGAAGCAAACGGTCACCAGCTTCGACGCCGACGGCGGCATGATCCTCCTCGCCACCGACCCGCACCTGCTCGTGCTCAGCTCCGAACTCATGCTCGATCGCTTCCGCAAAGACGGCGATAAGTATGTCAACGACGTGAAGGCCGACATGATCAGCGGAGTCGAAGCGCTCAAGACCTTCTCGCAGCAGAAGGACGCCGACGAAACGCTGCGCGTCATCAAGAGCAAGATGAAGAACGATCTGCTCGCCCGATTCGATTCCGTCGGTGACATTGCCGACATTTACTCGCGCTATTACCGCTTCGACAAAGATCCGCGCGTCTTCGACAAACTGATGGAAGCCGTCGACTCGCTCACTCCCGCCGACATCGACGCCTATGCCAAGGCGAACTTCACCGCCGACCGCCGCATCGTGAGTACGCTCTGGCACGATGTGAAGTCCGGCGACACCAAGCAGGAGGTGCGGTAATGCGGATCGCAAAAGCAACGGTCGTTATCCTTATCGCCGTCGTTATCGCTCTC
>DASTGW010000088.1:0-4478 GCA_035718705.1 Terriglobales bacterium
ATCGAGCACATCCTTACCGACCTCATCTTCATGGATCGCGGACGCATCGTCCTTCAATGCACCATGGACGAATATGAATCGCGATACGCCGAGTTGCAGGTCAAACCCGAAAACCTTGCCGCCGCCCAGGCACTCCGACCGATGCAGGAGCGCCAGATACTCGGTCGTACCACGCTGATCTTCGACGGTGTGGACCGAACTCGGCTATCCCAGCTTGGCGACGTCCGCACGCCAGGTATCGCCGACCTCTTCGTCGCCATAGTTGGCAATGGCCATTCCGCCAAAGGAGCTACTTCATGAGCACCGCAAATGTCACACCCGACACTCGCATTGATCGCGATCTCTTCGGCGCACCGTTCTCCTTCGAACCCTATTTGTGGTCCGTCCGTCGCGAGCTCTGGGAATATCGGTCCGCGTATTACGCCCCGCTGATCGTGGCGGGATTCTTTGTATTGGGCTATTTCATTAGCGTGCTCCGCACCGTGCACAAACTGCGCGCAAGCGGAGGATCGGGCGATCTTACGGAGTTGATCGTCGGCCCCTACAACTTCGCCGGCCTCGCCATCATGGGCGCGACGTTCCTCTTTTCTATCTACTACTGTTTCGACGCCCTCCACGGCGAGCGCCGCGATCGTAGTGTGCTCTTCTGGAAGTCTCTGCCTGTTTCCGATCTCACCGTCGTGCTGGCCAAGGCAACGATCCCCATCGTGTTTCTGCCTGTGCTTACTGTCGGCATAACCATCGGGCTGCATTGCCTCATGCTGGCCATCGGTACTGCGGTCTTCGCCGCTTCCGGACTCGGCGGAGTTCTCTCGAACCTTCCTCTGATCACCATGTGGACCACCCTCCTCTATCACATGGTCGCCATGCACGCGCTTGCCTTCGCACCTCTATATGCCTGGATGCTCCTGATCTCAGCGTGGGCGCGTCGCGCTCCGTTCCTTTGGGGGACACTTCCCATCTTGATCGTCGCCGCATTGGAGAAGATCGCATTCAATACCACTCATTTCCTGCAGTTGATCGGTTCCATCGTTGCGGCCGGCCCAAGCGACGCGTCTTTTCCACCCGACATGGTGGGCCATTCGCTCTCGCACCTTCATCCGGGCGCATATCTGTTCAGCCCAAGTCTGTGGATTGGGTTAACTGTGGCCGCAGCATTCCTGATCGCAGCGGCTCGCATCCGCCGCCACCGGGGACCAAATTAGGTGTAAACGCGTCTACCGACGGAGTTATTCGACACAGAAACAAAAAACCACCGGTGCTCACTCCCGGTGGTTTCCTGTTTATTCCTCTGTGTCTTTGTGTTGAAAACTCTACGCGAAGAACCGCCCCACCAGCACATTCGCCGCCAGCGCACCGAGATATGCCAGCACGGTCATATAGCTGAACTGGATCAGCGGCCACTTCCAGCTGTTTGTCTCGCGACGCACCACCGCCAGTGTCGACGTACACTGCATGGCAAACGCGAAGAACACCAGCAGGGCAATTGCTCCGCCCAACGTTAATTGATTGTGCAGTGCCTGCTGCAAACTGAGGGCATGCGATTCCGGATCGATTCCGTTCAGCGTACCCAACGTTGAAATGATCACCTCGCGCGCTGCAATCGAGGTCACCAGACCCACGCCAATCTTCCAGTCAAACCCGAGCGGCCTGATCACCGGTTCGATCACGTGGCCAGCTTTGGCCACGATGCTGTTGCCAATCTCCGGAGGCTGCCCATTGTGCAGGGGCAAATGTGTCAGTGCCCACAGTACCAGCGACACGGCGAGAATAACTGTGCCCGCGCGAACCACGAAAGCTTTCGAACGATCGTAGAGCCGCAAACCAAGCGACTGTACCGTAGGCCAGCGATAAGGTGGCAATTCCAGAATGAACGGCGAGTCCTTGCTCCTCAAAATCGACGACTTCAAAATACGCGCGGTCATGATGGCCGCCAGGAACCCGATCACATACAAGCCCAGCATCGCTGCTGCCTTCGACCCGAAGAACGGCCCCAAAATCCGCCGCTCGGGGATGAACGCTGCAATCACCATCGTGTACACCGGTAATCGCGCCGAGCATGTCATGAACGGTGCAATCAGGATCGTCGCTATGCGGTCACGCTTATCTTCGATCGTCCGCGTCGCCATGATCGCCGGCACCGCACAGGCGTAGGCCGAGAGCAGCGGAATAAACGACTTCCCGTTCAGTCCCACCTTCCGCATGGTGCGATCGGTTATTACCGCCGCACGTGCCAGATAACCCGAGTCCTCGAGGACGCCAATCACCAGGAACAGCAGCAGAATCTGCGGCAGGAACGCCAGCACCGACGTCACGCCGCTCCACGCGCCATCGATCAGCAGCGATTGAAATAACCCGACCGGAAGTAGCCCACCGATGTGGCGGCCAGCGAAATCAAGCAGTCCCTTGAACCCGTCGGACAGCGGCTGCCCCAGCGCGAAGATGCACTGGAACACCGCGATCACAACGACGGCAAAGATCACCGGACCATACTTCTTGTCCAGGAAGATTCCATCCAGTCGCTGCGTCCACTTCGAAGGCAGCGGCTTTCTGTACGAAGAGTTCTGCGCGACTGTGCACGCCCACTCGCGGCAGCGCACAACATCATTGATCACCGGAATCGCCGCCGGCGCCGGTGTCGTTCCCTTTGCGCTCAGAAAGCGCTGCACCACATCCAGTCCTTCGCCTTTGGCCGCACTGATGAGCGCAACTGGTGTTCCCAACTCACGCGCTAAAGCCAGCACATCGAGCGATCCACCCTGTGCCTTCAGCGAATCGCCCATGTTCAAGAGCACAAGCGTCGGCAGGCCAACCGCGATGACACGCGCGGCCAGCACCAGGTGACGGCTCAAGTTCATGGCATCAAGGATGAGGATGATCGCGTCCGGCTTCGGCGTGCCCGGCATCTCGCCACGCAGCACATCCACCGTCACCCGTTCGTCTTCCGATTTCGGAGTAAGGCTATAAATTCCAGGCAGGTCGATCAGCGCGACTTCTTCGCCATCTCGATTGCGGATATATCCAAGGTGATGCTCAACTGTCACGCCGGGAAAGTTAGCGACCTTCTGCCGCAATCCCGTGAGGCGGTTAAATAATGTCGATTTTCCGGAGTTCGGCGGCCCGACAATCGCTACCGAATGAACCTTCGCTTCCGGGGAAGCAGGGCGAAGGTTCCCGATCTCTACGGCAGAGGCCATGGCTAGCTCTGCGTCCGATACATTTTCGGCAGCACGCAGACATTGGCACTCACGTCCGAGCGCAACGCGACATTCGAGCCATCCACGTTGTACACGCGGGGATCACCGCCGGGACCGCTCTTGCCCACCGTGACCTCCACGCCGGGAATAAAGCCCAGGCACATGAGGTGCTCAGCGGTATGGTGGGGCAGGTCGAGTTCCTTCAGGACAGCGCGGTCGCCTTCTCTCAGGTCGGACAACCGGGCCTCGTGCGGTGACATAGGGCCCTCCGGGGGTGCGAAATTGAAAATCATTTTCAATATCATTATCCGCTTTGCCCGGGGATTCGGCAACTACTGAAGTCACACTCGATTGTGATGTTGATCACTCGAGCCGGGCAGTACAGGCGTACCCCTTTGATGGTCCCGTAACCCCTCTGGATTCAGGAGCCTGGGAATGATTTCAACCAACTCCCAAAAGCGGAAGTGTTTCACTCTTGATGGTGAAACTGCGATCCCACCACCAAACTACTTCAAAGCCCGACCGAACGACAGACTGACCGACTCCATTTGCTAAACTTCCCTCATGCTCGCCGACTACGCGGTGCGAGTCGAACGCTCCGGCCAACGACGCCATCCCGAACCGCCGCACCCGTATCGCAATCCTTTTCAGCGTGACCGCGACCGCATCATTCATGCCCGGGCCTTTCGCCGCCTCGAAAACAAGACCCAAGTTTTCACCGGGCGCGGCAGCGACCACTTCCGCAACCGGCTTACGCACACTATCGAAGTAGCGCAGATCTCACGCACGATCGCCGAGTGTCTCGGACTGAATGTCGATCTCACCGAGACGCTTGCGCTCGTTCACGACATTGGCCATCCCCCCTTCGGCCACGCCGGCGAGAAGGCCCTCGACGAAGCCATGCGCCCCCACGGCCTCGCCTTCGATCACAACCTGCACGCCCTCCGCATCGTCGAACACTTCGAGCTGCGCTACGCGGCGTTTCGTGGCCTGAACCTCACCTTCGAAGTTCGTGAAGGCATCATCAAGCACTCACGCGATTACGACCCCGCGAAACACCCAGAGCTAAGCGAATATCTACTTGAGCAGCGCCCCCCTCTCGAAGCGCAACTTATCGACCTCACCGACGAGATCGCCTACAACACCGCCGACCTCGACGACGGCTACGAGTCCGACATCCTGACGGTTAAACAGATCCGCGACCATGTTCCCGCGTTCGATCAAGCCTATGCGCACGCCGAAAAGACCTACCCGCAAGCGATCGAAAAACTGAAGTTCAAT
>DASTGW010000089.1:0-3923 GCA_035718705.1 Terriglobales bacterium
AGCCGCCGTTGCAGCACCTTCTATCGGGTCTCGGATCCGCAGAAATACCATTCACCCGGGCCGCCATCCAGATCGATTTGGAAAGCGCCTAAAGACGCGTCGGCACAATACAGCCACGTTAAGCACCATCGTTGGCACGGCAGCAATCACCAATGTAAATGACACCTCCGCCGCTTCCGGATCTCCTGTCGTTTCCGGTACGCTGGCCAAGACCAACGCCAATGATGCGATTTCGGCTGCGGGATCTCCCGTCGTAAATGGCAGCCTAGCCAAGACCAATGTAAACGACACTTCAGCGGCAGCAGGTGCGCCTGCCGTATCCGGATCGGCAAGCATAGCGGACGCAAACGATACGTCGGCTGCCGCAGGAAGCGCTCAAGCGTCACAGCCTAGCCGAAGGCTTAAGAGGACTATAACTCCAGGTCGCCGCGGTCCATATAACCCTTTTAGGTTTCAAAAGACTGCCAGAAATCAATCAACTGCGTTATCGGCTGACACGGGAACGGCGGCGATTCAAAACGCGTCCGATACTCTCGCGGCATCAGGAGCCCCGACTGTTTCGGGTACACTTTCGAAAACGAACGTCAACGACTCTTCGGCAGCGGCAGGCGCCCCTGCAATCACCGGAAGCCTTTCCGATGCCAACGCAAATGATACGCTTGCCGCTGCGGGATCCGCCACGGTTACGGGCTCGCTTGCAAAGACAAACGCCAACGATACGGCGGCGGCGGCCGGAACTCCAATCGTATCCGGTTCGCTCGCTAAAACCGATGCGGACGACACCCTCGCGGCTCAAGGGACGGTAGGCAACGGCAGACTCGACTATACCAACATCAACGACACCCTTGCCGCCACAGGGTCCACCACCGTTACCGGCTCCGCAAGCATCGCCAATGCCAACGATTCCCCCTCCGCCTTCGGGACGGCGGGAGTGGCCATCCAGGGCGGCGGGGCGGTTATCGTCGATCTCCCCAAGAAGCGCGGCCGGAAGCCGAAAAAGGCGAGCGAGGCAATCGAACCGGCCGCCGAGCAGACGGAAACCCTACCGGCATCCGCCGAAACATCCCGCATCATCAGCGAAGAAGAAGCCGCTGGGATGGCTGCGATCTACGGCACCCCAGAGAAAAGGGCCGAAATTGAGCCTGTTTCGCTTCAAGAGACCGAGATTTCGACCGAAGTTGAGCCAGCGGACGCTCTTGAACCATTCGAAATCCCCGAGTCAGTCTATGGCGCCGAACCGGCCCAACCTGAAGAGGTAGCAGAACCAGTTGAAGCCACGGAAGAGGATGATATTGCCCTAATCCTGGCCATAATCGAGGCAATCGGGTAAAATCCATGGTTACCAAGAGGAATTTGGTTGTATATTTGGTAAAAACGGAGGCCGCTTGTTAGAACAAACCGAAAAGCCCGCAGAAATCGAGGAAACGACCACGGTTGCTGAGGGTGCTGAGGTTAAAGAACAAACGGATCCCGAGGTTGACAAGGAAAAAGCGAAGCGTCGATTGAGCGATCGGCTGCGAGAGCAGACCTATCACCGCCGGCAAGCCGAGCGCGAACGCGATGACCTCAAAAAGAAGGTCGACGAGCTTTCCGCCAGGACGGTTATCAAGAGCGAACCGGATCCGGAAGATTATTCCGACCGTGGTAAGTACGCCGAGGACCGCGAAGCCTGGAAGGCCCAGGAGCGGGCAAAAATCAAGGCTGAGGTGACCCAAGAGGTTCACACCAGCACCGAGAGATCCAGGGCGCAGGCGCAGCTCGAAAAGCAAAAAGACGGGTACCTGGCGAGCCGAGTGGACGCCATCAAGGAAGATCCAAAGTTCCATGACTACGAAAAAGAGATCGACAAGGTCGTTGAAGCTTTCGACGCCCCGGAGATTCAAGACCTGATTTTAGCAGCAAGCAAACAAGGCCCGAAGATCGTTAAGTACCTCGGTACTAACCCCGATGAACTGGAAGAAATCGCCAGCGCATCGCCTCGCGAGAGAACCTTTCTGATGGGCAAGCTTGTCGCAAAACTGGAAGCTAAACCAGTCAAAACCATTAGCACCGCGCCCAATCCGACCCGATCGGAAAAAGGCAGCGCACCGCGCGCAGCAGCCCCGTCCGGGAAATCCTACGATCCGTCGAAGGAATCCTTTAGGGACTACTCCAAGCGCATCAACGGATTCAAGTAACTCGCGAACTCGCTGAGGGTGTGTGCCCTCAACCCCGACTTTAAGTAGTCGCTCCTAATTCGCTAAACACAAATAGCTTAGGAGCCATACCATGGCCAATACCAATCTGATCAATGACATCGTCCTTCCGGGATCGATGGTCAATTTCCGCAACAATTCCGTCCTCGTGAATGCGATCAAGCCGCATTACGATGATTCCTACAAGTTCAACGGCGCCAAGGCCGGCCAGGCCATCAACCTTCGAACCCATCAGGAAGTGACGGTTCGCGAAGATACCTTCAACATGTCCGTCCAGGACGTGGAGCAAAAGAGTGTCGCTCTGACCCGTTCGAAGGTGTTCGGCGTGGATATCTCCTACACCGATGCCGAGCTAACCCAGGACGTGGATGGGTTCCTGGAGTACCGCGTCAAGCCGATCATGGCAACCCTGGCCGCGAAGGTGGACGCGTACTGCTACTCGCAGCTTTCGCTTGCCGTTCCCAACTCCGTGGTCCTCCCGGTCACCAACATCGACAGCGATGATATCCTGCTGGCCGGCGTGTATCTGGACAACGCCTCTGCGCCTCGCGATGGAACGCGTACCGTGATCCTGAACCCGAACGGCATGAAGCAGCTCGTTTCCAGTTCGGCCGCGCTGTTCAACAACGCCAAGAACATCAGCCAGCAGTACAGCGACGGCATCGTGACGATTCCCTCTCTCGGGTTCAACTTCGGCATGAGCCAGAACGTAAACTCTCTGACTACCGGCGCTCGCAATACCTCCTACGTGGTCAACGCCGCGCCGACCGAAGGTGCAACGACCTGCACGATCCAGACCGGTACGGGCTCGCTGGTGGTTGGCGATTCGTTCACCTTCGCTTCGTGCTATGAGGTCAACAAGCTGACCAAAATCAGCACCGGCAACCTGAAGAAGTTCGTTGTTACCGCGGCATCCGCCGGCGGCAGCTCGACGCTTACCTTCTCCCCGGCCATTCGGGCCACTGGTCCCTATCAGAACGTGGACGCCCTGCCGGTTTCCACCGCCGCCGTGTCCTTCATGGGTGCAGCTTCCACCGCATATCCGCAGGCGCTCGCGTTCCATCCGGACTTCGCGGCGATCGGATTCTGCGATTTGGAAAGCCCGGATGCCCAGGTCGGCGTCAAGAGCGCCCGCATGGCGGAGGATGGGGTATCGATGTCGGTCCTGACCGGCTATGATATCAAGTCCCGTAAGAACTACATGCGCTGGGATATCCTGATGGGAGTTGCCTTGGTCGAGCCGTCCATGGCTTGCCGCATCTACACGCCTTAAGTCCTCTAGCCCCCTAGCACAACGCGACGGGGTTGCTTTCAACACTTTTTTAGGAGGCTTAAAATGCCCAATTCGACCAACTCCAATCAGGCTCCCGCTACTTCCGTCGTATCGGACGGGCAACCGTTCGGCTATACGACCAAGCAGGGCGCCGCCGTTACTCAGGCCACGAACCGGGCGACTGGCGTGACCATCAATGCGATGTGCGGAACCATTACCACGAACAACGCTTCTCTGGCCGCCGAAGCCTCGGCGGTGTTCGTGGTGACCAATAGCTACGTCAAGATCGGTGACGTGGTGGTGCTGAGTATTCAGAGCGGCACCGTCGCCCTGAATACCGATGTCGTGGTGTCTGCGGTTGCCGCCGGATCGTTCTCGATCACGGTGATCAACAACAACGTCGCTTCGGGGACTGCGGAAACGGGAGCAATCCTGATCAATTTCGCAATCATCCG
>DASTGW010000090.1:0-5881 GCA_035718705.1 Terriglobales bacterium
TTCCCCTGCCTCCGAGTGCGACGTTCTCGGCAACGGTCATTGCGGGGATCAGAGAAAACTGCTGATGTACCATGCCGACGCCGGCCCCTATCGCGACAGCTGGGGAAGTCAGTCGCCTTGGGATTCCATCCACTGCAATCCAGCCTGAGTCGGGCTGTATCAGGCCGAATGCAATCCGCATCAGTGTTGTCTTCCCTGCTCCATTCTCGCCCAGCAATGCGGTGATTACACCTGGTCGCACAGCGAACGAAACGTCATCCAATGCTATGACGTTGCCAAATCTCTTCGTGATTTGATGAAGCGAGAGTGGAGCGTTGACTGCTGCCAACCGAGCATCGTGATCCGGTGTGGTCAAAGTCCCGTTGGTGCGTGGATGACCGTGTAAGCCAGATTGAACTTATTGGCGAGATCCTTTGCGAGAGCTTCAACGCCAAGCGTTTCTGTCGCGTAATGGCCGGCGTAAATGATTGTAATTCCGAGCTCACGCGCCTCGACAGCGGTGTGATGAGGACCTTCACCGACGATCAATGTGTCGATGCCAAGAGCATTTGCTTCAGCGAGCGTTTCTGACGACGCTCCGGCTCCGCTGCAAGCAGCCCACTTTCGTGTAACATGTTTCTCTGAAGCAGGTGTTGCTACTACATGTCCACCATGTCTCGTAGCAAACGCAGTGGCTCTGTCAATCAATTCTTTTGTTGCAACGTCAGCATCACCGCATACGCCGATAGAAGTGCCTTTGTGCCACGCAAATTCACCTGACGGAGAAAGTCCAAGCTCTCTCGATAGTAGCACATTGTTACCAAATACTGGATGACGGTCCAACGGCAAGTGCGCAGAGTAGACCGCAATGTCGTTCTCGACGAGTGATCGAACTCGAGAGTATGCCACGGCGGTGAAAGGCTTCAGTCCCGCCCAGAACATTCCATGGTGTACGATGAGAAAGTTTGCACCTTCGCGCACGGCGGCATCGATTACGACCTGCGAGAAATCAACAGATGCAGCAACCTTCGAAATAGTGCCGAGATTTGCAAACTGAAGTCCGTTGAGCGCGTTCGGATAATCAGGAACGTTCGCTATGTCGAGCAACGCATCGAGATATGCAACCGCGTCCTGGGTCTGCATCACTGTGTGCTCTTCTGTGCAGAATCGGGCAGCAGTCTCTGACCAAACTTGCCCGTCATCATTTGTGCGCGAACCGAATCTGTTTCGGCAAGAATACGGGATGGTATTTTCGCTGATACAGCAGGGTTAGGAACGAAGGTCACAACATTGTCGTGAAGACCGAGCGAGTAAACCTTACCCTTGAATCGGCCGTTCTTCACATCCTCTGCGATGAGCAGGAACGCACGCGGCAGATCGATCACAACGCTTCCAAGTGTCTGCTGGGGTGCTATGTCGTTCTGATTTGCGTTCGCGCCGATGATCCATACGCCGGATGCTTCCTTCACTGCCTGAAAAACACCGAGGCCTGCAGCGTCTGCGTTCTGGAAGATTATGTCCACTCCGCGGGAGATCTGCGCAATTGCCTGCTCTTTCCCCGCACTTACGTCGTCCCAGTTTCCGATGTACGAGACTACAACTTTTACCTGAGGATTTACCGAGCGAGCTCCCTGCTCAAACGCTTCGAAGCTGCGCTTAACAGGAGGCAGCTCGGTTCCCCCAATTGCTCCAAGGAAGTTGGATTTTGTCATTCGTCCTGCGACTATGCCGGCCAGATAGGACGCTTCTTCGAATGCGAACTCTGCACCTGCGACGTTAGGACCAACACTGGTGCCGGATGTAGTGACAAAAACTGTCTTTGGAAAATCGGGAGCCACGCGGAGTGCTGCGTCCTGAAATTCAAATCCATGACCGAACACAAGATCAAACCCTTTCGCTCCGTATTGCCGAAAATTTTCGTCGAACTCGGCTGGAGTCCTGGTTTGGATATGACTGACTTCCGCTCCCAGACTGTCACGAATTGCCATGAGTCCGGCGTACGCACCGCCATTCCACGATTTGTCTGAAACAGGGCCGGGTGTCAGAAGTGCGACTTTGAAAGACTTCGCGGTGGAGGTGCTCGAGCGGGATTCCTTTCCCGAACAAGCCCCCAATGTGATTGCGAAGAGGAGGACAATGGCTGTGGAAAAACGGTTGAAAAAGGTCATCTAGGGCTGGTTAACTCCTTGATAGGCATAGAGATGGGCACTATGTGGACATCAGTGTGGATTGTTTGTTAATCCAAGGAGATCAATAATTCGATCGAAGTCATCGGGCGAATAGAATTCGATGATCAGACTTCCGCGGTTCTGATCCTTGAGACTGATGGTGACGTCTGTCTGAAGGTGTTTTCTGAGTCTTTGCTCGACGCTTCGGACTTCAGCAGGCCGGGTATCTGTCTTATGCGGCCTTCCGGGTTTGCCTTGCGGTCGTGGCCCTCCGGATTCGCGAACTTGCCGCTCGATCTCCCTTGCGCTCCATCCTTTATCTACGGCTGTTCTGGCAAAGGCCGTGATCTGGTCAGCGTCTTCTAGGGCAAGAAGCGGCCGAGCCTGGCCAGAGGTGAGTTGTCCGCTTTCGATGAGCTCGCGAACTGGAGGCGGCAGCTGGAGAATCCGGATGACGTTAGCGACTGTCGACCTGTCTTTCCCAACCATCGTAGCGACACTCTGCTGAGTGTATCCAAAATCGCGAATCAGCTGGTCGTAGCCTTCTGCTTCTTCGATCGGATTAAGATCCGACCTCTGGAGATTTTCTATCAGCGCGAGGGTGAGCACTTCCTGATCGGTAAGATCTTTTACCACGGCGGGAATTGTCTTCCACCCTAATCCCGCAGCAGCACGTAGACGACGCTCTCCGGCGATCAACTCGTAACCCTTGCCGCTAGGAGCGGGCCGGACCGTTACGGGTTGAAGAAGCCCGCTTGCCTGAAGGCTTTCCTGAAGCTCTTTCAGCTCCTCAGGTTTGAAGCTCTTCCTGGGCTGAAACGGGTTGCTCTTGATTTGATCGACGGGAATATCCTTGAGTGGTGACTCTTCCCGTTCTGCCGCAGGAGAAACTCCCGGTGCGCTGAAAAGAGCATCCAGCCCTCTGCCCAAGCGTCGAGTCGGTTTTTCAGGAGCCATTGTTTTTTTCGCCTCCTTCTGATCGGGCGATCAGCTCACGTGCTACGCTCATATATGCCTGCGCTCCAATTGACCCAATGTCATAAAGGATTATTGGCTTGCCAAAACTGGGAGCTTCTGCGAGACGAACATTTCGTGGTATGACTGTCTGAAATACTGTTTGTCCGAAGTATTCCCTTGCATCAGTTGCAACCTGCCGCGACAGATTGAGGCGTGCGTCGTACATGGTCAGCAGGACGCCTGAGATCCCAAGCGATTCATTCACACTGTGCTGGATTCGATGGACGGTATTCAGCAGCTGTGATAATCCTTCGAGTGCGTAATACTCGCACTGTAGAGGAATAAGAACCGAGTCTGCTGCTCCGAGCATGTTGACGGTTATCAGCCCGAGTGACGGTGGGCAATCAATGAGAATGAAGTCGTAACTATCCCGGACAGGCTCGAGAGCCTGGCGCATTGCGACGCCGCGGTTTTCGCGCTCGATCAATTCGACTTCTGCGCCAGCGAGGTCCGGAGTTGCTGGAAGAACGTCCAGAAGCTCGAAATGAACGCTTTTGTGAATTGCTTCAGCGGCCGTTGCAGCCCCGATCAGGACGTCGTACAAGGTCGTTCCGAGATCTACGTCTGTGAGTCCTACTCCGCTGGTGGCGTTTCCCTGAGGATCGCCATCGACAATGAGAGTGCGTTGCTCGGCTGCCGCGAGGCTTGCTGCGAGGTTGACGGTTGACGTGGTCTTGCCGACGCCCCCCTTCTGGTTTGCTACCGCTATTACAAGTCCCACTCGTATCCCGGGTCGAATCAGAGCGGGAATGTACGAAAGCGGCCTACCCGTTGGCAGGGGCAGGCCGCTTTGTGTTTCACGTGAAAATCAATTTCGCCGATGTTTCACGTGAAACTACATCGACTTGAACTGCCAGCGGGTTCCGACGTCGACGGCAACCGTAAGGTCTCCCGGCGAGATGGGCGTCCCCGTGTCAGCCATCGCAACGGCACCACGGGCCTTGAGCTCGAGCGGCCGCGGGGGAGGCGGGTAATACGCTCCAACGTTGATCTCGAGCAAACCGGTGATCGTGCCGCCAGCCGCCTTGGCGGCCACGTCAGCATCCGACCGCGCCTTCCGAACCGCAATCCCAATGGCCTCCTGACGAGCCAGCTCGGCATTGGAGGAATAGAACTGCAGTGAATTGATCATGTTGGCGCCCTTGGCCAGAGCCGCATCTATCGCCGTGCCAACCATTGCAATCGATTTGAGCTCGACACTCAACGTGTTGGTCACGTTGTACCCAACAACCACCGGCTCCTTGTTCGGCTCATACCGCTGTTCGGGGTAAACGGTGTAGCCGGAAGTCGTGATATCCTTGGTGCTGATTCCAAGAGCTTTCAGGGCCTCAATGACCGCTGACTGCTTCCGGTTGTTTTCCGTTGCGGCAGCCGAGGCTGTCTCTCCGCGGGTTTGCACGCTGATCTGAATATTGGCTCGGTCTGGAACGACCTTAACCTCACCGCGAGCGGCAATGCTTATTTGTGGAATTGCCGGGTTGTTGACGTCTTGCTGGCTCCATAGTGGCTTGGAAACAAGCAACAGAGCACCGCACAGAAGAATTCGTTTCATGTTCTTTTCCCTTAAATTGTGATCCCTGCTTATGACGTCTGAGGCAGCTCCGCTTGCACAAGCAAGCCTGAAAGCCAAGACAACAGGGCATCAAGTGAAAACCCCATCCACCCAATCAGATAAATTCTCGCATGCCAAGTGAGCGACAGATAGTAGCCAGAGCCACCGCTTTCATCATTTTGTCGTCCTGCGGGTTCGGCTCACTCAGCACGCTCACCGTCCTGACAACCCGAGCCGGTCTTTCGCTCGTGCCCGCAATGTTCTGGCGTTACTTCATCGCTGCTGCAGCGTTGCTGCTCTTTCTGCGAAACAAAACCTGGCAAGGTGTCGAGCGAAAGCGAGCAATACGGCTCATGATCGTCGGAGGATTTGGCCAGGCAGTAATTACTTATCTCTCGTTGCGTGCACTGGATTATCTCCCGGTTGGGCCGCTCGCATTTCTTTTCTATACCTATCCCGCATGGGTTGCACTAATCTCGGCAGTTTTTGGAAGAGAAGAGCTGACGTTGATTCGCATCATCGCGCTTTCGATTGCGATGGGCGGAATTGTGGTAATGGTTGGAACGCCGGCATCATCTTCACTCAGCACCATTGGTGTGATGCTCGCACTCGGCACTGCATTGCTTTATGCGTTCTATCTTCCGGCGTTACAACATGTGCAGCATAACGTTCCACCGGCGGTATCCAGCTTCTATCTGATCATTGGTGTGTTTGCGACGTTCTTCGTTGCAAGCATTTTTCGGGGAGAGCTGCAGCTTCCACATTCAGTCGAACTGTGGCGGTATCTGATTCTTCTCGCGCTCCTTTCGACAGTCATCGCATTTGCTGCATTGATTTCAGGTCTGCGAGTACTCGGACCAGTGCGGACTTCGATCATCGCCACGATCGAGCCATTCTTCACGGCGATGCTGGGCGTCGTTCTGCTGGGACAGCCGCTGAGCAGGAATACCGTCAGTGGCGGCGTATTGATCGCAGGCGCAGTGATCTTGCTTCAGTTTACGGGGAGAAATTCCGTCAAGGAGAAAGTCACGGCTTAAGAAGCACCAGTGCGCAAGCGTTTCTTTTCAACTTCGATAACAAGATTCTGAATGTCGCTCGGGCTTACGCCGGGGATCCGAGATGCTTGAGCGAGTGTTCGCGGCTGAACGGCGACAAGTTTCTGTCG
>DASTGW010000091.1:0-11357 GCA_035718705.1 Terriglobales bacterium
GATACAGGTTCCCCGGGGATAAGAGGTTCCAGCTTGTGGATAAATCGGGTATAATCCTGTGCAGCGATTGAAACTCGGTCGTTGGTTTTTGAGCACGTCTGCACACGGTAACCGCCTGACGCAACACCTGCCCGAACAGCAACCTCGATTCATTCAGCTTCAACGAAACAAAGGAAACAACTACAAATGGAACAAGGTACAGTTAAGTGGTTTAACGACGCAAAGGGCTTCGGCTTTATCACCCGCCAGAGCGGCGAAGATGTCTTCGTGCATTTCTCCGCGATCCAGGCGAACGGCTTCCGCTCCTTGCAAGAAGGACAGGCGGTTCAGTTTAACGTCGTGAAAGGCCCCAAGGGTCTGCAGGCGGAGAACGTCCAGCTTCTCTAATCGCCAGCCGATTAGGTAAAGGGCAGCTTACGAGCTGCCCTTTTCTTTTGAAAACTACTTCCTACCACAAGAATCCGATTACAAATCAGTAATATCGCGAGTTGAAGGTTCATGTACGCATCACTGACGTGAGCTCCGGGCTTTGTGCGACAATCATGCCGAGTTTGCAGGCGGAGGCGGCATGGTACTGATCATCATCCTGGTTGTGATTGCGCTGATCATCTTTATGGTGATTGGGCTGTACAACAGTCTTGTCCAGTTGCGTGTTCGCGCTGACGCGGCTTGGTCGGATATCGATATCCAGCTGAAGAGACGGCATGACCTGATTCCCAACATTGTGGAGACGGTGAAGGGCTACGCTGCCCACGAAAAGGGAACGTTCGAAAACATCGCGAAATGGCGCTCGGCCGCGATGAGCGCGACGTCGCCAGCGGATGTGTCGGCGGCAGAAAATCAGCTGACCGGTGCGTTGCGGCAATTGTTTGCCGTGGCGGAAGCGTATCCGCAATTGCGGGCGTCGGAACAGTTCACGTCGCTGACACAGTCGTTGCAGGAAGTGGAAGACGCGCTGCAGAACGCGAGGCGCTACTACAACGCGGTGGTCCGCGACTACAACACGCGGTTGCAGAGCTTCCCGGCGAACATGTTTGCGAGCGCCTTGGGATTCCAGGCGAAGCAGTTCTTCGAACTGAGCTCGCCGCAGGAGAAGGAAGTGCCGCAAGTGAAGTTCTAGGGGCATGGATGTTTCGTCGGGCTGACGCCCTCCTCAACATGACCTGCGAGAAGAACGTAGGTCATGCGCAACATGCCGGCGAGGCGCCGGCGCGACAAATATGCAAAGACTGCGTTGGCTGCTGGTCGTAGTTCTGTTTTCACTTCCTTCCTTTGCGCGCGATTGGCGCATTTCCGATTTCCAGGGAACTTACGCGGTAGATGAGCACGGTGGCGTGGTCGCCATCGAGCGCATCACGCTGGTGTTCAATGGTCAGTTCAACGGAATTTATCGGACGATTCCTGTGGAGTATCCGGGTCCCCGTGGCACCAATTACACGCTGTTTCTGAAGGTGATCAGCGTGACGGACGGGGAAGGGAACGCGCTGAAGTACGAATCGAAGCGGCAGGGAGCGTATCGCAAACTGAAGATCTTCGTACCGGGGGCGGAGGACACGTCGAAGACAGTGGTGATCACGTACTCGGCGCCGAATGCGACGCGATTCTTTGATGATCACGACGAGTTCTATTGGAATGTCACCGGAAATGACTGGCCGGTGCCGATCGACCATGCGTCAGCGTTTGTGCAGCTGCCGTCGAATGCGAGTGGACTAAGAGCGCAGGCATTCACTGGGGTGTATGGATCACACGATCAGGAAGCGGAGGCGAAGGTTGAAGGCGCGCAGGTAAGGTTCGAGACGACGAACCCGTTGCCGATGCGAGGTGGTTTGACGGCGGATGTGTACATCCCGAAGGGTGTCCTGAAACCACCAAGTGCGATGACCCGAGCGGAATGGTTCGTGCGGAGCAATCCGGGGGTGTTCATCCCGGTGTGGGCGTTCGTGGTGATGTACCTGTTCTGGCGATGGAAAGGGAAAGATCCGGATTACGGAGTTTCCGTTGCACCTATGTACGAGCCGCCGAAAGGGATGACGCCAGCGGAGGTGGGGACGCTAATTGACGACTCGACCGATCCTCGGGATATAACCTCTACGTTAGTGGACTTGGCGGTAAAAGGTTTCGTGAAGATCCGGGAGACACAAGAGAAAGGATTCTTTCACAACAGCAAGGATTACGAGTTCGATCTGCTGAAGGACCGCGCACAATGGACTGGGTTGGCGTCGCACGAGATGGTGATGCTGGAGAACATGTTTGGAGGCGGGCAGACGACCACGCTGTCGAGCCTAAAAAACCGGTTCTATACGGCGATTCCGGTAATTAAGCAGAACATTAAGGCACAGCTGAAATCCAAAGGGATGTATCTCGTCGACCCCGATTCGGCGCACGCGTTGACGGTGTTGGCGGCATTGGTGATCGCAGCGCCATTCGTGCTGTTGCAGTGGTTCGGGACGGTGTCGCTGATCGAGCAACCGGCGGTGACGGTGGTGGGAGTGGTCCTGGGACTGATCATCGTGGTGCTGTTCGGCCGTTACATGAGTGCGAAGTCGGTGCTCGGCGGACGGACCTATGTGCACATTGTGGGCTTCCAGGAGTTCATGAATCGGGTGGATGCCGACCGGCTGAAGAGAATGCCTCCGGATACATTCGAAAAGTTTCTGCCTTACGCCATGGCTCTGGGCGTGGAACGGCATTGGGCGCAGGCGTTCGCGGGACTGATCCAGAATCCACCGAGTTGGTACCAGCCTTACGGCGGCTACTCGGGAATGGGCGGATTCAACCCCATTTTCTTTACCAACAGCATGGGATCGATGGCCAGTGTGGCGCAAAACGTGTTTGTGTCGGCGCCGCGGGCGAGTTCTTCTGGATCGGGATTTGGTGGCGGCGGGGGAGGCGGGTTCTCTGGCGGCGGCTTTGGCGGGGGCGGGGGAGACGCGTTCTAGCGAGTCAGCCAGTACTCAGTAGCCAGTATCCAGTAAAGACGTGCCTCGTGGTTGGTGGCACGCAGAGCAACGGCCAGCAGTCAGCAGTCAGCCGTATGCGGGCGAGCTGATTTCATGGCGCAAGGTAGAAATCCCAGCTCGGCGGCCCGAGAATTGCACAAAGCTCGCTACATCCGAAACACCAACCAAGGATGACGAAACGCGAGCGAGATCAGCAGCTACACTGACCTGAGCAGCTGCCACGGAAATCTGGGTACTCGGAACTGGGTACTGGATATTTTTCTCTGACCACTTCTTTTTCTCCTCTCACATCCAACAAAACAAATCCTTATGGAAGTGAAAAAAAACATGGCTGAACCGGTACGGAATGACGAGCCGTTGAGCAGCATGCGTTTACCGCTGAGTGAAGCGAGTACACGACCAGGTCCCGTGGTGGTTTCTACCTCTGCGGACCGGGCTTTGCCGGAGAGCGCGGAGCCACATGCACCGTTAGGCGAATGGCCGGAGGGCAGGTTACCGCCAACTGGTGGAGACTGGCGCGAGTCAGGTGCGGAGAAAATGGGCGAACTTCGCGAGAACCTGGAGAACGCCTACTCTCGTGCGAGCAATTTTGTGCGCGGCCGCATGCGCATATTGCGTACTCGGGCAGACGTGTTGAAATCCCGGATCGAGTCGGTGGAATTGCAAGATACGGCACGTGCCCGGGCGGAAGAGTTACGCGACCAGGCGTCCAGGCAGGCGCGAATGGCGCGTGCCCGCGCCGAATTTTATGGGCGCAACTATCCACTGCAGGTGATCGCAGGCGTGGCAGCGGGCGCGTTCTTGCTCGGATTTGTGCTGCGTATGTGGAGGGATGAATGAGCAGCAATATTCATTACATCAATGAGAATGAACGCGAACGAGCGACGGACACGCGAACGCTCGCAGGAACGATGAACGCCGCGAAAGAGGAGTTCAAGCAGTTCGCCGAGACCCGCCTCGCCATGCTGCAGGCGGAGATGAAAGAGAAGACGACGGCGATCAAGGCCTCGCTGCCGATGCTGGTGATCGGCGGGGCGATCGCGCTGATGTCGCTGATGGTCTTAACCGCGGCATTAATCTGCGTGTTGTGGACGGTGTTTACCCCTTCGCCCTATGCGCCTTTCCTGGCCTGCGTCATCGTAGGCGTCGCGTATGCACTGTTTGGGTTCGGCGCCTTGTTTATGGGGTACAGCCGACTGACCGAAAAAGGTCTGGTGCCGGAGCGCACGATCAAGGTGCTGAAGGAGGACAAGATATGGCTGCAGAACGAAGCGAGGACACAGCTATGAACATCGACCCCAGAACGTCTGCGGATGCTCCTACGTCGTACCTGGAGGAACAGGCTGCGGAACAGCGGCGGCGGATCCATAATACGGTGAGCGAACTTCGCACGCAGGTGCGCAGCACGGTTCGCGAGAAGCTGGATGTGCAGCGATACGCCCGAAACTACATATGGCAGGCTTCGGCTGCGGTGGCGCTGGTGGGACTGCTTTTCGGATACGGAACGGCAGGAACCATCAAGCACATGGTGAGCTGACAACCGGTGGTTGGTCATTAGTCGTTGGTCGTTAGCGAATCGCGCTCTTCGGGGCGCGATTTTGCTTCCCAGTCAGTACCCAGTCGCCAGTACCCAGTATCCAGTAGTCGGTAAGGACTTGGCGGGTTAGAGCGAAGCAGTCCAGAGCCGGAGGGCGGCAAGTCGTTGAGGGCGCAGCCCGATTGACCGCGGGGTTAGTAATGCGGTATTTCCCCTACTGTTAATCAGTAATGCACACCTAAACGAATGGATTGTGTACTCTGGAATAGGCGGACGTGATATAAACCCCAAGTAGTCAATTCCCCCCTTTTAGTAGCCGTCGGCCTGAAGATTTCCGGGTCCTTAGTGGAGGAAGCGTGTCTGAGACACGAACCAGCAAACGGTTTGAGATAAGAGTGCCGATCACAATTGAGGCCTCCGACTCGGTCAAGAAACTGGATGGAATTACCGATAATGTAAGTGCGGCTGGCGTGTTTTTACATGCGAACGCGCAACTGAAGATCGGATCGAAGGTCAGTTTCGAAATTGTGCTACCGCGCGAGATGACGGGCGGCACGGCCGATGTGAAATTGCAATGCCACGGGACGGTAGTGCGGACCGAGGCAGGTGAGTCGCAAGATAAAACCGGGGTAGCGTGTGTCATAGATGGGTACGAATTTGTACGTACCGCGTAGGCTCTTTTCGCCATGTTGAAACTAGTTGTCGCCGATAAACAACCTGTGTTCCGTGCCGGCATCGCCAAAGTTTTGGCGGTAGAAGACGAGATGCGCATTGTGGCGCAGGCGCAAACGCCTGACCAGATCCCAATGGCGCTCGAGCGCTTTCGCCCGAACGTGATCGTATGCTCGGTGAACTTTTATCCCGATCTGCATGAACTGGCGCAGTCGATCGCGAAGGTGAAAGGCCGCCTGGTGATCATCGCCGACTCGAACGAGAACACCGGCGCGTTCCTGAACCAAGGTGCGCATGGAGTGGTGTTCCGTAACGTAACGGGTCCTGCATTGCTGGATTGCGTGCGCACCGTAGCGCGCGGCGAGACGTACGTCCAGGATGCGGCGGTTCCGCAGGAAGTAAACGAGAACGACATGGTCGGAGCGCGAGTAGTGGACCGCCTGACCAACAAGGAACTGCGGATCGTGGCTCTGATCGTTCAGGGTTATAAGAATAAGGAAATCGCCACCGAACTCGGCACGACGGAGCAGGTGATCAAGAACTACCTGCGCAACGTGTACGACAAGATCGGGGTGTCAGACCGCCTGGAATTGGCGCTGTTCACGATCCATCATCGGATCCTGGCGGAAGCGGCGGCGGCAAGCGCGGGCGTGCCTGCGCCTGATCCGGCGAAAGCAGCGAACGTGTCGTAGATGTTCTTGGAATTGTGAGCCGCCGACCTTCGGGTCGGCGGTTTTGTTTTAGTAGCCAGTACCCAGTATCCAGTACCCAGTCCGGTATCAAATGCCAATCCCACTATTTACTACCCGACCCCAGTATCCGCCGAAGAATTTCGTGCGGAGGGGAAACGACTCATACTGGATGACTCTTTTAAGAGCGTTCTTCCTTCTTCTTCGGGAAATACAGATCGAACTGTGTGCCTTTGCCTTGCTCGGTGTTGAAGGTGATATTACCTCCGAGTTCCAGCAAGATTTTCTGCGCGCCGGAGAGACCCAGTCCCGTGCCGCCCGACTTCGTAGTGAAGTACGGGTCAAAGACACGGCGACGAATTTCTGGAGCAATTCCCAAGCCAGTGTCTCTTACCCAGGCGTGAACGGAGCGATCCTGATCTTCACAACCAAAAGAAATGCGTCCACCCTTGGGCATGGCCTGAAGGCTATTGATAATCAAGTTCGTGAAGACGCGGCGAAGGTCAGCGGAATTGCCGCGAATCGGTGGAGTGCGCTTGAGATCCCGCTCCACGGTGACGCCAGCCGCCTGCCACATTGGCCTGGTCAACTCAATCGCATCGTTCATCAGCCCACAGACATCCACTTCACTGATTGCTGCCGTGCTGCTGCGAAGGTAATCGCGAATGCGGGAAATGACCTCGGCTCCGCGACGGACCGCGTTCTGGATCATGTCGAGGAAAACCTTGCGTTCTTCCGCGGTGCGGTTGGGAGTCATCTCCAGCACGGCAACCGCCTGGCTGATGGTCTGCAATGTGTTGTTGAAGTCGTGCGCAATGCCGGCGGCGACTTGTCCGATTGCTTGATGGCGATCCATGTCGGCGAGGCGCTGCTGAAGGTTCTTCAACTCGGTGACGTCGCGAGCGATGAGAAGAGCACCCATCACATGGTTTTGCTCGTCGCGAATGGGGTTGGCGGTAACGAGAACTTCGATCGGGGTGCCGGTCTTGGGATCGCGAATGGTGCGACGCTCCTCGGCGACCGGTTCCCCGGCGAGAGCACGAGCGATGATCGGCCGCTCGAAGCGCACGACATTCGTGGGGGACTCGCCTTCCATGTGGCGGACAAACTCGGCGACGTCCATGGAGATCAGGTTGTCGCGGGAAAGCCCGGAGAGGCGGCTAGTCGCGGCGTTGGCATCCACGATCCGGCTGTTTGAATCCACAATGACAACCGATTCGGGCATGCTTTCGAGCAGGGTACGGATCTCAATCTGTCGCTTGGGATCGAGGGGCTGCTGCCGGCCACGACGCTCGACCAACCTTACGTTCGCCAGGAACGCAGAAAACGTAGCGAATGCCCACGGCGAGATGTGGCCCAACAGAGTCATACCTGGTCCCAATGACGAGAAGCAGACCACGGCGGGTCTGCCCAACGGCAACACGGAAGGATCACGTGCTTGTCCTAAGTATGATGGCGCGCTGACCCGATTGGATTGTCGGGAAAAGCCTAGTGAGTAGCTGGTTTGGTCTGGGACTTGAGCAACTCGTTGACGATGGTGACGAGTTCCTCCGGGTTTACCGGCTTTTCCAAGTAGAGGTCGGCCAGGGGTTCCGCAGCCTGGAAGGCTTCGGCGACATAACCGGAAACCACCACGACGGGCGTGGTGGAGTGGTTCTTGGCGGCCTGGACTACGGCGCGGCCGATATCGTCGCCCAAGCGCCAATCGGTTACGACGGCGTCAAAGGCGGCGTGCTCGAGTTTGTCGATCGCTTCGTGAGCGGAGGTCGCGGCCGTCACGGTGTGACCGGCTGCTTCCAGAATCTTGCATTTCAAGTTAACGACGGTGGGTTCGTCGTCCACACACAAAATGCGTGCCATAGAGTCCTCGGGACGGTCTAGCGTTCTAACCGGTTCCCCCTAATTGGTTCAATTTTCAGGCTCTTAGGAAGATGTGTCAAATCGCGCGTTAAAGAACCCGAATTTTGCCTAGGGTGAGATGCAGTCCAGCTACAAAGCTTTGTGTGGAAATCGCGGGTAATGAGCGGTTTTGGGACGATCGCACAGGGAAAAGGCCCGGCTGCGAGCCGGGCCTGCGTTTTCGACAGGGCGAGATCAGGACAGCTTGCGCCCTACGGATTTCGCCTGAGTGAACAGGTAGAGGTAGTCGGGGCCGCCGGCCTTGGAATCGGTGCCGGACATGTTGAATCCGCCGAACGGATGAGCTCCGACCATGGCGCCGGTGCACTTGCGGTTCAGATACAGGTTGCCGACGTGGAACTCCTTGGTGGCACGATCAAGTTTCTTTTCATCGCGGGAGTAGACGGCACCAGTCAATCCGAACTCGGTGTCGTTGGCGATTTCGAGCGCGTGATCGAAGTCGCGCGCTTTGATGATCGCCAAAACCGGTCCGAAGATTTCTTCCTGTTCAAGTTTTGAGCCTGGTTGAATATCGGCGAAAACGGTGGGCTTAATGAAATAACCGTCTTTGCCTTCGACACGCTTGCCACCGGCGATGAGGCGTCCGTCCTTTTTGCCGAGCTCGATGTATTCGAGGATGGACTTCATCGAAGTCTCATTCACGACGGGGCCCATGCGCTTGTTTTCCGTGGGGTCGCCGATCTCGATAGCTTCGACCTTCGGCTTCAGCTTCTGGATGAACTCGTCGTAAATCTTTTCATTGAGGATGAGGCGCGAGCAGGCAGAACATTTCTGACCCTGGAAGCCGAAGGCGGCCTGGACAGTTCCTTCGACGGCGGCGTCGATATCGGCGTCGGCCTCGACGATCATGGCGTCCTTGCCACCCATCTCGAGGATGGTGCGCTTGATCCAGATCTGGCCCTTGGCTTGTGTGGCAGCAACCTTGTTGATGTGAAGTCCGACTTCGCGCGAACCGGTGAAAGCGATGTAGCGCGTCTTTGGATGCGAGACGAGAGCGTCACCGAAGCTGCCACCGCCGCCGGGGCAGAAGTTCACAACGCCGGCCGGCATGCCGCATTCTTCGAGAATCGAGAAGAAGAAGCGCGCGATGGCGGGAGAGTCGCTTGAGGGCTTGAGGATGACGGTGTTGCCGCTAACGATCGAGGCCATGGTCATACCGGCCATGATGGCGCCGGGGAAGTTCCACGGCGGAATCACGATGCCGACGCCGAGCGGGATATACATCAGCGAGTCACGTTCGCCGGGTAGTTGAACCGGAGTTTCCGCCTTTGCAAGACGCAGCGCTTCACGGGCGTAGAACTCGGCGAAGTCGATGGTTTCGGCGGTATCGGCGTCGGCTTCCGCCCAGTTCTTGCCGACTTCGAAGACCATCCAGGCAGAGAATTCATGCTTGCGCTCGCGAATCGTCTTGGCGACGCGGAGGATCAATTCGGCGCGCTCTTCGAAGGTGGTCCTGGACCAGCTCTTGAAAGCCGCTTGCGCGGCGTTCATCGCCGGCTCGACATGGGACTCGTCGGCTTTGGAGAACTGCCCGACGACTTCGCTGGGTTTCGCCGGGTTGAGCGACTTGATTTTGGCGCTGGTTTTCACATGTTTGCCGCCAATGACGAGGTCGTAATCGCGGCCGAGTTCAGCGCGGACTTTGGCGATTGCTTCACGCATAGCCTTGGCATTGGCTTCCTGGGTGAAGTCCGTCGCGGGTTCATTTTTGAAGGTGGACAGGTTTGCGGAAAGGAGCTCCGGGGGAGCGGTAACAGTCGCCATAAATGCGATTCTCCTGCAATTTCAGGGCTGGGGGCCCAAACTCACCATTTTACACCCCGGCATATAGATGTCGGGGCATGGCGAGCGGGTGCAGGGCAGCTAGGAGGTAAAAAGCCGCCTTACGAGGCGGCTCTTTTCGCGACGGTTCTTTTATCGAAAACGGAGATCGCGCAAATCCTTGTCTGACTCCGCCCGACGGGAACGGAAGTAAATGCCGGAGCCGATGGCGAGAACAAGTCCGGCAGCGGGCAGCGCGATAGTGGGAATGATCATGGCAAACACGTGAATCACCTCGAAAACTGGGTTCCTGTGCGACGCGGTGCAGTTGCATCGCACACTTTGTTCGGATGAGGTGTTCAGTGGCAATGGATGTCTACTACTCGGCGTCGACACGCCAGAAATCATCGCCCGACAGCTTCACCCGCATGGCCTTGCCATTGATTACATCGTGAAACGATATCCACTCCGGGCTGTGAGGTTCGTCGCGCAGGTAGAAGAAGTTGCCTGCCGGCTCCAGCGGGACGACGCCGTCAAGCATGAGTTGCCCCTTGCGGCTGATCACGCGGAAGCTGCCGTTCCAGGCGTTCTCGCTGCGGTAATGGCCGAGGAAAGTATTCCATTCCTTCGGCGTGTTAAAGGCCTTCGGGCCAGAGTATTTCTCGTTTGTGTACCAGTCGTTGCCGTGGCCGAGTTCGACGACTGCTGACTTCGGATCTTTTTCGTTGGCGCGGCTGAAGACGAAAGTGAATTTCGATCCGGGGTGAAGAAGCTTGTCGGGCTCTTTCAACTCCAGCGGTATGCGAGAGGTTTCAGTCTGCAGATGGACCGAGTCGCCTTGGGCGATGAACTCCAATTTGCGTCCTTCCGGGCTGGTGAAGGTGCCGGCGTAGTCGGAGGCGTTTGCAATGAAGCGAGGTCCCTTAATTTCAGGAGCTGCCGGGAGCGGCTTGCCTTCAGACAGTGCCCTCATCAGTTGAATGGCGTACTGCGCGACAGGGTTAGGACGATAGCCCTGCATGGCGTTGATGGAAGCGAAGGCGCCGACGCCGGAGTCGAGATCGATTTGCATGGCCGAGGCGAAGGACACCATGCCACCGGTGTGGCGAATCACTTTATGTCCTTGGAGGGTGTCTACCGCGATGCCATAGCCGTAGCTTGCCGTCTGTCCGAACTCCTCAGCCTTGATGTGCGGAGTCGAAAACAACGCGAAGCTTTCTTCGGAAACGAGGCGGCCGGATTTTGTGCGACCTCCGCTGGCCAGCATTTGCATGTAGAGAGCCATATCGCGCGGAGTCGAGGCGATGCAACCAGCGGTGTCGGTCATTACGATCTGCGGCGCTTCGGCGAGGGCACCTTCGCGCGGATAAGGGCGGTCTCCGAGGTAGGGAATGTAGTTCTTGGCCAGCCGCTGCCGAACGTCGAAGGTGATGACCGGCTCAGTCTCGGTCATGCCCAGCGGTTCGAAGATACGTTTTCGGACAGCGACTGAGAACGGCTGTCCGTCGAGGGATTCGAGGAGGTATCCCATGGCGGCGAAAGCCATGTTGTTGTAGTGGAAGTGCTCGCCGGGAGCATGCGCCGCATGATGACGCGCAGCAGGATCACTTAGAAAGAGGGGGGCACTAGGCAGGCCGGAGGAATGAGTGAGGAAGTGATGAACCGTGATCGGAGGGAAGTTGCTGTCGATCTTCAGCCAGGGCATGTAATCCAGCACGGAACGATGAAGGTTCAGCTTGCCTTCGTCCTTGAGCTGCAGCAGAAGCAGCGCCAGGAATGATTTGGTGATGGAGCCGATTTCGAACAACTGTGCGGGCT
>DASTGW010000092.1:0-3073 GCA_035718705.1 Terriglobales bacterium
AGAACGACAACCAACTTCCCTTGCGGATCGCCAAGGTTCTAAAGCTTGCTCCGGTGAAAGCAGAAACGTTGAACGGTGGCAAGCCTTATCACTTCGTGCTCGAGGGCGGATCCATCGACACGAATGGTCGCGGTGTGCTGCTGACGACGGAAGAATGTTTGCTGTCGCCGATCCAGCAACGGAACCCGGGGCTAAGTCGCGAGCAGATAGAGCAGACACTGGGCCAGTATCTCGGTCTGGAGAAGGTCTTGTGGCTTGATCGAGGCATCGTGGGTGACGACACCCACGGGCACGTGGACGACATCACGCGATTCGTAGCGGAAGATACGGTCGTGACAGTGGTCGAGGGGAACAAGAACGATCCTAACCACGAACTGCTGGCGGAAAATCTGAAACGCCTGAAGCAAATGACCGACCAGAACGGCCGCAAGTTCCAGATCGTGGAACTGCCTATGCCTTCCCCGGTAGTCTTTCGCGGACAACGACTTCCGGCGTCATACGCGAATTTCTACATCGCCAATAATGTGGTGCTGGTGCCGGTTTTCAATGATCCGAACGACCGCGTTGCCCTTAACACGCTGGCACCATTGTTTCCAGGGAGGCAAGTAGTGGGGATTTACTGCCGCGACCTGGTTTGGGGGCTGGGGACAATCCACTGCATGACCCAGCAGCAACCCGCCATCTAGTTGAGAAACGAACCATTTGCCCTGAACTTGGCATCTAAGCGGGTTAAGGTTCCGTTGCGCCCTTCGGAATAACGCCCCAGTACGGGTGATTGCTGTCTTTGGTCTAAGCACAATGCGGTGAGCAGGTTTAAGTAATACTGCCCATTGAGGCACGAACGCCACACAGCTAAGTTATGGGAGGTAGAAAGATGACCTCGAAGAGGCGCAATTCAGCAAAGATTCGATTGGCGGTTCTTTGTGGTTTCATCGTTGCGGTCATTGCCACCGCCGTGCACATCGCAACCCTTCCTGGTGATCGCAGCCTGCTTCTGCATGCGGGCATCGGCGATCTGATTGCGGGACTGACCGCCGTGATCGTTTGTCTCGCCATTCAGTTGAGGCAAGAAGAAGTTCACTATCGCACTGCGATGGAACGAGCGGCGATCGTGGCTGAGTTAAACCATCACGTGAGAAATGCTGTGTTCCCGCTTTGTCTATCCATTCAAAAACTTGGCGACGCCGAGGCGCTAAAGGCCTCCCATGAAGCGGTTGAGCGCATCAACATTGCATTGAAAGATGCAACAGCAGACGCTCTGTCGGGACGCACCGACTACAGCGAAGAAAGAACTTCAGAGAACGGAAACGGAAGCTACTAATGTGTCGCGTGTTGCTCGTCGATGACGAGGAGGCTATCAGGAAGTTGTTGAGTTCGGTCCTTGAAATGGCGGACTTCAAGGTAACAACCGCCGGCTCCGCGCGCGAAGGCATTCAGAAACTCGGAACAGAAGCGTTCGACCTGGTGCTTACCGACCTGCGTATGGAGACGCCGCTGGCAGGATATGACGTTGTGAAGGCGGCGCGAAATTTGAGCGAACGCCCAGTGTCGGTGATCGTCACCGCTTTCCCGATACCGCCTTCGGAATGGCGCAGCGTGGGAGCGGACGCGCTGTTTACCAAAGGCATGGAAACGATCCATATGGCCGATCAATTGAAGAAACTACTGATGCGCAAGCGACCCGCGCGAATTCCCTCTCACTAACTCTCTCAACAATACAGGTGCGAAATTGTTTCTGCCCGGGATTAGTTCCTTCGTGGGCTCTGAGGCTGCGTGCGTGTTTCGGCGGCGCTCCATTACACTTCGGTGATGGCCAAGAGCTGGAAGACGAAGTTGATTCATACCGATGCGAAAGTGCCGGAAGGTTTCCGGTCGCTGGCTACACCTGCCTACCGCGGCTCCACCGTTCTCTTCCCTGAATCCAAAGCTGTTCATGATCACTGGGATCAGAAAGATGGCTACACGTACGGCTTGTATGGCACGCCGACGACCCTGGAACTCGCGGCACGCGTCTGCGAACTGGAAGGCGGCAACTACTCGATTGTCACAGCGGGCGGACAAGGGGCGATCGCGCTCGTCAACCTGGCGCTCCTGAAAGCGGGCGACCATGTGTTGATTCCGGAGAACATCTACGGACCTCATCGCAGGCTGGCATACGCCATGCTGCGAAAGTTTGGCGTCGAAGTGACGCTCTATGATCCGATGGTCGGCGTGGGAATCGCCGAGTTGCTGAAGGACAACACAAAGCTGGTTTGGACGGAAAGTCCGGGATCACTGACAATGGAAGTGCAGGACATTCCGGCGATCGTGAAGGCGGCGCATACGCGAGGGGCGCTGGTGGCGATCGACGACACGTGGGCAAGCGGCGTGTACTTGCGTGCGTTCGACCATGGTGTCGTCATCAGCATGCAGGCGTTGACAAAGTATGTGGGTGGACACAGCGACCTGTTGCTCGGGTCGGTGACGGTGCGAGACCGGGCGATCTATGAGCAACTTGGAGAGGCGCATCACCTGATCGGTTGCGCGGCGGGTCCCGATGATTGTGCACTGGCACTTCGCGGGATGAAGACGCTGGCAGTGCGGCTGAAACAGATCGAGCAATCGGCTCTCGAGATCGCGAAGTGGCTGGCGGCGCGTCCGGAGGTCGACACCGTGCTTCATCCGGCAATGCCGTCGTGTCCGGGACACGAGTTCTGGAAGCGCGACTTCACCGGTTCGGCGGGTCTCTTCGCGGTGGTGCTGAAGGAAGGACCATCTAAGGAGCAGGTGCAGCAGTTCGTGGACGGGCTGGAGCTATTCGAGCTTGGCTACAGCTGGGGCGGTGTGACGAGTCTCGCAGTCGCATACGACCTCTCGAATGCGAAGGGACGTCCGAAGTACGGACACCGGATCGTGAGGTTCTACATTGGGCTGGAAGATGTGGAGGACCTGAAGGCGGATTTGGAGAGAGCCTTCGCAGCTCTCGTTTGAGTCGCACGTTAGACGAAGAACGAACGTAACGACCGTGATTGGCCTATTTTCCGGTACTCGAACTTACAATATCAATCGAAATGGTCACCGGGCCCAAGAAATC
>DASTGW010000093.1:0-5025 GCA_035718705.1 Terriglobales bacterium
GTCGATGCCGACGATGTGCCCGGTTGCAAGAAAGTTGCCTTGATTACCGACGCCTTGTGGCAGCGGCGCTTCGGCGGTTCACCGGCTGCGATCGGTCAGGAAGTGCTGATCGACGGCGTCTCGGCCACGTCGCAGATCCAGGGCCACATCGGCGAGTCGAGCCCGCCGATGGAATCCGTCGACGAATTCCAGGTGAGCACCTCCGGTCTGCGAGCTGATGAAGGCCGCAGCGGCGGCGGAGTTTTCCGCTACAACATGAAGTCGGGCACCAACTCGTGGCATGGCAGCGGCTTGTACTACATGCACAACGAGTCATTCAACGCGCAGGCGTGGGACAAGAAGTACAACCTGCCCATTTGTTTAGCGAACGCTACAAACGCGGCGCAGTCTGACGCTTGCCAGCGTTTGAACGGCAAGCCGGAAGACCGACTCTATGACTACGGCGCCAGCTTCGGCGGAGCCATCAAGAAAGACAAACTGTTCTTCTACGCCGGCTGGGAGCGTTACACGTTCGCCAATTATGGATTGGGCGGGCTCGGTTCTACCGTTCCGACGACAGCCTTCCTGAACGGCGACTTCAGCGCACTGCTTGACACAAACACAACGCTTGGCACAGACGGCGCCGGACAGACCGTCTACAAGGGCGCGATCATCGATCCGACGACCGGGAATGTCTTCCCTGGAAACATCATTCCGGCGAATCGTATCAGCACCGTTTCGCAGAAGATCGTTAACCTCTACAAGCAGTACTATGTTCCGCTTTCTAATAACCTCATCAACAACAACGCGATGCCGGCGAACAATCCGGCGACTTGGTATCAAAGCAACCAGTACAGCGTAAAGATTGATTACAACCTCTCAGACAAGCATCACCTGAACGGTTCCTTCATTTACGCGTACATTCCGCGCCTATTGTCCGATCAGGGCGGTATCTGGTCGCCGGGCTCTACCGACGGCGGTCCGATGGCCAATGCGTACGATCACAACACTACGGCGCCATCGATCCGTTTCAGCGACACCTGGAACATCTCGAACACGATGATCAACGTGTTCAACATTACTTTCAATCGGTTCCACAATCCGAGTTTCGCGCGTTCGCAAAAAGACAACTGGAGCACCACTCTAGGCCTCGGCGACTTCGGTGCGGGCAACTTCCCGATCATCAAGTTCCAGGGTGTGAATGGCGACCAGCATACGAACGTGAGCGGTACCGGCTGGGTAGATGAAAGTTCGCTGGGAAGCCAATTCAACGACTTCTACACGGCGAACACATTTATCTATGGCGATAACTTGTCGTGGGTTCGCGGACGTCACACCTTCAAGTTCGGCGGCGATCTGCGAGTTATGCAGTTCAATACCCACGGCGACAACGGCGTTCCGACCTTCATCTTTGACCCAGCCCAGACCGCCGGTACTTATGGCAGCGGAAATGCCGGTTTCGGTTTCGCCAGCTTCCTGCTCGGACGAGTCAACCAGGGTTCGGTCAGCACGGTCAACCAGACCTATGGCCGTCGTAAGGCACTTTCTCTGTACGCTCAAGACGACATTAAAGTCAGCCAGAAACTAACTTTGAATGCCGACATTCGTTGGGACTTCAACGGCCGCTATCACGAGAAGTTCGGTCGTTGGTCGAACTTTAATCCCGACCTGACGAATCCGGTCACTGGCTTGCCGGGGGCGCTTGAATTTGCTCAGGGCGGAAGCGATTCGTTTGAGCGCAAGCAGTATTACCACAACTTCTCCGGCCACATCGGCGCCGCGTACCAGATCACCCCGAAGACGGTGGCACGCGCGTCATTCGGCGTGTTCTATGTTCCTCTCAACCTGAACACCTGGGGCGCAATCCCGTATGGTTTCAACCCGGGATTCCCGCTGAACAACCAATACTTGAACGTCTTCAATTGGGACAGCGGATACCCGGGGAAGGCTGTCGATATCGGTAAGGACCCGAACTTCACTAAGTGGGGAATGGTGTCCGTCGATCCGCGTAGCCTGGAACTCGGAAACGTGCAGGCATGGTCAGTTGGCGTGCAGCGCGAACTTGGTTCAGACTTCGTTATCGAAGCCAACGTGCTACAGAACCGTGGCTACCATCTTGAGAGCGGATACCTCGCGGCCAATCAGCCGAAACTCGCCGACTACACCGCAATGGTGAACGCCGGTCAGCAGTGGGCATGGATCACCAAGCCTGGCTTCAGCGGCTTTGGATGGGCCAGCGTGGCGCCGTTCCCGAACGTCGCGATGACTTGGGGGCCGCTGTTCTACGTGGGATCCCCGTTGGGCAACACCGACTACCAGGCACTGGAGTTGACCGTGAAGAAGCGTGCCTCCCATGGAATCTCCATGCAGGCAAGCTATAACCTGTCTTCGGCTCACGGTAATACGGACAATGCCTTCCAGGAGTTGTGGTGGGCTGGTCCGCTACAGGACGTCTACAACCTGCAGCAGGAGCGGCATACCATCGCTTCCTTCGACCAAACACATATCGTAAAGGGATATGTTCTTTATGATTTGCCGTTCGGCCACGGGAAGAGATTCCTCTCCGGCGCCGGCAATGGGTTGAATGCTCTGGTTGGCGGTTGGACCACGAGTCTTGGCTTCCATTACAACACCGGCTCACCCATGCGTATCACCGCGAATGCATGGTATCCGGGAATCAACAACGTCTACTCCAACATCGACCCGAACTGCTCCATTAGCCAGAGCTTCGATGGCTCGGTTGGCGGTCAGTACTTCAACCCAGCGTGCTTCTCGAACCCGGCGAACGGCGAGTTCGGAAATGCGCCTGGATACCTCTCGAACCTGCGCAAAGCCGGTTTGGCGAGTGAGGACCTCGGCATCAGCAAGGCTATGAAGTTCGGCGAGCGGTATCAGCTGAGCATCAGGTTCCAGATGTTCAACGTCTTCAACCGTCACAGCTATGGTGATCCGAATACCTCGATCGGCACGAACCAGTTTGGACACGTCGGAACGTGGGACGGCTCGGAATACCTGGCTACTGGCGGATCCCCTGGTCCGCGTATCGGCCAGTTCGGCCTTCGTTTCAGCTTCTAACCCCCAATCTGGGAAAAGGGGTGGCTTCGGCCACCCCTTCTTATCTCTACTGTTTTCTCTCCCTTTTCAGCGACTTACAATCACACTGAACGTCTGCCTCTCCCATCGCGTACTAGCTAGCGAGGCCAGTTAATAATGATGGGGCCTCCGCGTCATGGATATGAAAGCTGAAATGGGAGGCCGAATGGCGACAGCCACCGAGCCCATATTGGATACCGAAACTTCGAGCCCGCTGGAGCAACTATTCTGGGCGCATCACGACCTTGTGTTGCGCAGTGCTTACCGCATTGTCGGGAACATGTCGGACGCGGAAGACGTCGCACAGACGGTCTTCATTCGCCTGGCAGCCAACCCGGGCCAGAAGATCGACAATCCGGAAGCCTACCTTCGTCGCGCGGCCGTCAATGGCGCGCTCGATCTCATCCGCAAACGGAAGAGCGAGGTAGATCTGGAGTTGATCCCCGATCCGGTCAGTTCCTCGCCGGAGAGTTCTCCAGAACGTCAGGTCTCCAATCGCGAACTCCAAGTTTGGCTCCGTAAGGCTCTCGCCAGTGTGGCTCCCGTAGCAGCGGAAATGTTTGTGCTTCGATTCGTGGAAGGTCGCGACAATCGCGAGATCGCCGAACTGCTCGGCACGTCTCGCGCTGTGGTTGCCGTCCGGCTTCACCAGGTTCGAGCGAAGCTACAGAAACAGTTCCACTCGTTTATGCGAGGCAGATCATGACGCAAGACAATCGTAATCATAAAGATCTCAATTCCGCTATCGACGCGCTACGCGCCGATGAACCCAGCAACGAAGAAGTTCGCGCGGCAGGGAATCGCGTCTGGAGCAAACTGCAGACGTCGGCGATGCAGGACGCTCCTGAACTTATCCATGGCTGTGATGACATTATCCGCCTGCTGCCTGCGCACCGGGCTGGTGAGCTAAGCAAAGATCGCGCACTGCTGTTGGAATCGCATCTGCGTGACTGCGTCTCCTGTCGCCAACGTTCGGAAGGCCGTTCCACCGTCATCCAGTGGAAACCTGCTACGGCAGCTTCGTATGCGCGTCGCTGGCCTGCCTTCGCGGCGGTCGCAGCGGTGATTCTGTTCGTGCTTGGTTTCTACGTCAATAATGCCTACTTCGCGATTCCGGCGGGCGCCCGCGCGACGGTGCAGTCGCTTGACGGCATCGCCTATCGCGTTACCGCCGAAGGCGATCGCATCGTCAAAGTTGGCGATCAGCTGAGTGATGGCGATGTCATCCGCACCGCCGCCAACGCTCATGCCTACGTGAAGCTCTCTGACGGATCCGTTGTGGAGGTCAACGAGCGCAGCGCCCTGGCAGTAAAAGCTCGCGGCAAGGACATGACGGTCGCGCTTGATCGCGGAGCAGTCATGATTCACGCGGCGAAGCGTACCGCCGGCCATCTCTACGTGAAGACGCCTGATTGCCGAGTCGCCGTGACTGGAACGATCTTCGGCGTCAAAGCAGGCGTGAAGGGATCGCGTGTGTCGGTGGTAGAGGGCACGGTGAAGGTCGCTTTCAACGGCGCCGATGACACCCTGCAATCGGGCGACCAGGTATCGACCGGCCAGAACATGGAGCCAGTTGCTGTAGCGGACGACATCTCCTGGAGCCGCGATTACGCGAAGCACCTCGAACTGCTGGCGCAGTTCCACAAGTTGCAGCAACGCCTGCAGCAAGTACAGCTGCCCGCTCCGCGCTTCCGACGCGAACTACTCTCGCGAATGCCGGCCGACACGCTCTTCTACGCCAGTTTGCCGAACGCCGGCCAGGCTCTTGAGGACGCAAATCGCATCCTGCAGGAACAGATTCAGCAGAGCGACACGCTGCGTGAGTTCTGGACCCACGGTCAGCCCGGACAGGCCGACGAGTGGAACAACATGATCGCCAAGCTTCGCGAGCTCAGCGATTACCTCGGCGACGAAGTAGTGATCGTCGGTTTTGGTGGACAGCAGCCCGGGGCG
>DASTGW010000094.1:0-8550 GCA_035718705.1 Terriglobales bacterium
TGCCCTTGCGCATGGAGCGCCATGTCGCCAATGCGCAGAAGGTGGCGGATCCGCAACAGGCGCAGGTGATCGGCGACCTGATCAAGTTCTACCAGACTGGGGACTTCAACGATTGGCTGAAGTTCGGCGAAGACTGGGTGAAGAACAATGCCACCGTGGACTTCGCGAATGGCTTCATCGAGGTCTATCGCGATGCACGCGGACAGAAGGGAAGCTCGCAGGCTTTCGTAAGCGTGACCGACAAGCCTCTGACCGACGCGATGGTGAAGCTGGCGTCGAATGCTGATTACTTTGAGCAGCACGCGCCCTGGGACGACAAGTATAAGAAGCAGAACTTCACGCCGCCGACAGTGAAGGCAATTGAGACAGTCATCGAGACGGGCGACTTCCACATCAACACCATCGGGGATAATCTGCCCAACGAAAACCAGATCCGCGAACAGTTCGGCACCAAGAACTTCCTCTTCACGGCAAGCAGTCGGGCCTTCGACGCGGCCGCCGGACACAAGGCGATCCAGGAGTTTGGCGCTACTCCGGAGGTGATCCAGCGGAACATCAAGTACGGACAGGAAGCGGAAGAACTTCACACGGCCATGCATGAAGTGATCGGGCACGGATCGGGCAAGTTGAATCCGAAATACAAGAACGGCACCGAAGGGATGCTGAAAGAGTACTACTCCACGATGGAGGAAGCGCGCGCTGACCTGATGTCGTTATGGAACGCGTTCGATCCCAAGCTCAAAGAGTTAGGGCTGATCTCCAACCAGGAGGAAGTCGCGAAGGCGATGTATGACTCGGCGGCAATGGTGATGCTTACCCAGTTGCGGCGTATCCCGAAAGGCGACACGATCGAGGAAGATCACCAGCGGAACCGTGCGCTGATCGCCAACTACATCATGGAAACCAGCGGAGCGATCAAGATGTTTGATCGCAATGGCAAAACGTACGTGCAGGTCGTGGACTATCCGAAGATGCACGAGGCCGTGGGCAAATTGCTGGCGGAGATCATGCGCATGAAGGCCGAAGGCGATTACGACGCTCTCAAAGCCCTGATTGACAAGTACGGGGTGCATTTTGACTCGAAGCTTCGCGACCAGGTGGTGAAGCGCTACTCAGCGCTGAACATCCCGGCGTACTGGGCGGGAGTGAATCCTGAGCTGGACGCAAAGATGGCAGGCGGCATGGTTCAAAGCGTCACTATTGCGTATCCGAGGGATGCGGTGCACCAGTACATCTACTACGGGTCAATGTATTCGCCTGACTTGAAAGTGCCAGCCGCAAAGGGCGCGGTCGTATCTAAAGCCAGCGGTAAGAAAGCGACTGCAAGCAAACAAGCAGAGCAGCCGAAGTAAGGAGAGAGCCTGCTGAATCGGGACAGCGTTCGCGCTGTCCCTTTTTGTTTGAAATCCACAGAAGGGGAGCGCACCCGGCGTTACGGGAAGGCATCATTGGCATCAGCGGCTAAATCCCCCAAAGGAGTTCTCATGAAACATTACGGTACGCTGCGCGATTTCCGATTCTCTGACAAGGACGCGGACGATATTCGCGGCCAGAACGTGTATGGCATCAACGACGAGAAACTCGGCGACATCGATGATGTGATCTTCGATCATTCCACCGGCGACATTCAGTATGTAGTGATCGACGCAGGCGGATGGCTTTCAAGCAACAAGTTCCTGGTTCCAGCTGACCGGTTGCAACCTTCCCGCGAGCACGAAGACGACTATTACGTGAACCTGACCAAGGACCAGGTTAAGACTTTCCCAGCGTACGACGAAAAGTCGGTGCATGACCGCGATCGCTGGGACGATTACGAGAAGCGTTACGAAGCCGGATGGACGACGGCCGGCGATGTTCAACATCGTACCGATGCACCGGACAAGAATCTGACTCCAACCACGGATGAAATGATCGCTTCCGGAATTGCTTCGCGCGGAGGTTCGACTGGCCGCCGTGAGACTGTCGGCGACGTGAACGATCGCAGCTATTTGGGCGAGCACTGGACGAACTTCGAAAGCCGGATTCGTCGTGACCGAGCGGCGATCACGGGCGGCTGCGGCGCGTGTCGGATCGATCCGGGCTCCGTAGGAACGGCAGACCTGAATCGCAAAGTTGGATAAGCATCTCTGTGTGCGTGAGGCGCTGGCAAGAGCCGGCGCCTTTTCTTTTTGGCCGGTGAAGTTTTAAGCTCATGGCTTCGACATGGCCAAGAAAACTCCGAAGACGAACGCCGCACGACAGCTCGACAACCTCGGCATCCAGTATGAATTGCGGGAGTACGAGGTCGATCCCGACCACCTGGAAGCGGAGCTGGTGGCCGACAAGATCGGCATGCCGTACGAGAAGGTGTTCAAGACGCTGCTGGTCCGTGGCGACGTGAGTGGGTTGTGCATGGCAGTAATCGCCGCCAATGCCGAAGTGGACTTCAAGGCGCTGGCGGACGCGACCGGCGACCGGAAGATACACATGGTCCCGCTCAAGGAAGTGCAGCCGCTCACTGGATATATCAGAGGCGGGGTCACCGCGCTCGCGTGTAAGAAGCCTTATCCGGTATATATCGATTCCAGCGCGGAGCAGCAGGACGTGATATCGGTTTCCGCCGGAGTGCGAGGAATGCAGATCCTGTTGAAGCCTGCCGACTACGTGAGAGCAGTGTCGGCAAAATATGCGCCGATCAGTTCGAGATAGCAGCAGGTTGACGACGAGCGGCTGATTTTGTTCTCCTCTGCGCGACTCAGTTCATGGTGAAACGATGAAACGACTCCGTTGTCTATCTGCGGTCCTTCTTCTCTTCTTATTGTCATGCAATATCACCTTTGCGCAACGCTGGAGCGAGGCGAAGGCCAACGACTGGTATAAGCAGCAGCGTTGGCTGGTTGGCAGCAATTACGTTCCGAAGTCGGCAATCAATCAGCTGGAGATGTGGCAGGCCGATACGTTCGATCCCAAGCAGATCGATCTCGAACTCGGATGGGCAGCAGCGATGGGCATGAACACCATGCGCGTCTTCCTGCACGATCTGCCGTGGCAACAGGACAGCGCAGGATTCCGTAAGAGGATCGACGAATTTCTGGCTATTGCCGCGCGTCATCACATCAAGCCGCTGCTGGTGTTGTTCGACTCCTGTTGGGACCCCTATCCGCATCTTGGGCCGCAGCATCCGCCGGTGCCGGGCATTCATAATTCCGGATGGGTGCAGAGCCCAGGAGCGAAGGCGCTCAGCGACGAAAGCCAATATCCGCGGCTGAAGGCGTATGTGGTGGGAGTGGTTGGCGCGTTTGCGAACGATGATCGCATTCTCGGATGGGACGTCTGGAACGAGCCGGGCGCAACGAATGAAGGAAGCTATTCGCGATACGAACCAAAAGATAAGCAGGCGCGGGTAAAGTCGCTGTTGCCGCAGGTGTTCGAATGGGCGCGCGAGGCAAATCCGTCGCAGCCGCTAACCAGCGGCGTGTGGGACATGGATTCCAAGGACGGCTCCTTTGGTGGCGATTTGCAGAAGATTCAGCTGGAGCAGTCCGACATCGTCACCTTCCATAACTACAGCTGGCCGGAGAATTTTGAGCAAGCGATTATGTCGCTGAAGAAATACAACCGTCCGGTGATATGCACCGAATACATGGCGCGCTCGGCAGGGAGCACATTCGATACGATTTTGCCCATTGCCAAGCGTGAACATGTCGGTGCGATCAACTGGGGCTTCGTTGTCGGAAAGACGCAGACGAATTTCCCGTGGGAATCGTGGCAGCATCCGTACATCGTGAATCCGCCGCCGGTGTGGTTCCACGAAGTGCTGCATGAGGACGGAAAGCCTTATCGCGAGGCGGAAGTGAAGCTGATCAAGCAGCTGACGTCTGAAAGCCAGTGATTACCAAAGGGAGCATCCGCGAACTCTGTGGGAACTTTTTTCCCCTCCGCGGTGCCTAATGGAGTGTGAGCACTTATACCTGGTTTCCCAAATTGGGTCTGAATCGGAAGAGAGTTAATCGGATGTTAGCTGTGATTGCGTTGTTGTGGGTAGTGACGGGCGTTCTGTATGTAGTGGCTGCTGATGAACCGGCACCCGCGCCAGTGCGCGTAAATGTCGCTCGGAAGCTCTAGTTGATCGCAGCCGAGTGAACTGCGCGGCTACGTGACGCAGTACTACTAAGGGCGCCCACGGCGATCCATGCTGCGAACGCGATGTATTCCGCGAGCGTGAAGTGTCCGGGGATCAGCGGCACGATCTTCAGCAACGCGAAACTCCCGGCGACGAGAACCCCAATCAATGCGATTGCCTTCTCTCGCGCGTTGCCTAACTTCAGCAATGAGGCGGAAGTCGCAAGCCATCCCAAAGCTGAAGCGAACGACCCTACTTCGGCGATCGCGACCAGCAGACGGTCTCCCCCAAGCGACGCAAGCACCGTCACCGAGCCGATCAGGAGCACCGCCGCCCAGGGCGTCTGATTTCGGCGATGCACATCCCCGAATACTCGCGGCAGACTCCCATCTCGACCGAGGGCGAACACCATTCGCGCCGACGCCACGAAGTTGGCGTTGAAGATCTTCACCAGTGATACCAGGGCGGCGGCGAAGATAAGGTTCACGAGCAAGGAATTTCCCGAGGCGTGCTGGAAGGCCGCTGCTGTCGCGAAACCGCTGGCAGCGGTCTGCTGCCAAGGTGCAACCAAAGATACAACTGCGATCACGAGGACATAGAAGCCGCCACCCACGAGCAGCGCCGTGAAGATGGCTCGACCGTAATAAGTGGAACGAAATCCTTCTTCCGATTCCTCACTGCATTTGGGCACCGACTCGAAACCAGTCATGAAGTAAGGAACGATCTGCAACATCAGCAGTACAGAGACAAACGGTGCGTGTCCGAACGCGGGAGTCAGGTTAACGATGGACGCTTTCGATCCGCCAAAGATGACCAGCACGGCAAAGAGCAGGAGAAAGAGCGAGGTCGCCCAGTTTTGGAACTTGGCGGTGATGGCAATGCCTCGGAAGTTGATCCAGGTGAGAAAGACCGTCAGAGCGATGCCGAGCAGAAGTTGCGGCAGGAAGACGGGCTTCCCGCCGAGTGAGTACAGCGGGTAAGCATTGAGGGTGGGAAGGAAATGTCCGGCGATCTTGCCAATGGCGACGGCTTCCCACGGACAGACGATGAGATAGGCAAGAAGCATCATCCATCCGGCGAAGAAGCCAAGCCGCGGATGGAATGCCGCGCTGGTGTAGGTGATCTCGCTGGCGCAGTCTGGGAAGCGCATCACCATGCGCGAATAGGCGAAGCCGACCGGTACCAGCAAGAGCGTGCCCAGGGCGAAGCCCAGCATTGCGCCGACGGGACCACCGCGCGAGAGCCAGTCGTCCATGACGACCAGCCATCCGGCGCCGACCATTGCTCCGAACGCGAGGGTGAAATAGTCGAAGGTGCGAAGGCGACGCGCGAGCGCAGGCATGTGACTGCGGATTGTATGACGGTCGGCGGAAATTACGAAATGCTACCGGACAAAGGAAACTTGGGCGTTCTGTTGGCTGGAATATTTAAAAGCAATATTCAAGTTCGCGCCGGCGGTGGTTCGCGATTCGAACACGTCATGAGACGAGGTCGAGGCAGGAAGACCACGGCTGTCGAGAGCTTCCAGCGAGTTGGCTGCGATCTCGATGGAGTAGGTGCCGTTTATCAGCGCTTTTCCTTCAAGATGCCAGGTCCCTTCTTCGGGTCTGCAGATCTCGAACACACCGTGGGGAACGTCGGGAGGCGCGTTTGGATCTTCGTCGTCATCCAACGCTTCCCAACTGAAAGCCGAACCCGAAGCCATTTCGTTGACGATGTCTTCCGAGTCCTGCTTCGGACCGATTCGCTTTCCGCTGGGGTCGATCAGCTGGAGCTTGGCGACTATCGCATTCAGTTGATGGTCGTCGTTTCCGATCACGGAAATGTAGAGGAAACCTTGGGCGGTACAAGATTGTTCGTCGATCGAGTGAGAGACTGTGGCCGGCGGTGAGGTGATCTGCCCGCGATGTGGAGACACGACCGTACCCGTAACAGGCTGCTGGGCAAGTGCCGTCAAAGGCATCGCGAGCAGGACGATCTGGAACCATCTGCGCACGGCAACAGCGTAGGTCTGACCCCATTTGCGTGCCAGATAACGAAAGTGAGATTTGGGACGAGCCGCAACATGCGCGGGCTGATCATCGTGGTTCAACCGATATCTAATGCATTTCGCGGGTTCACCCGCTTGTCTGCCTGATATATAAAGCTTTTTCGCACTTGATGTTTGGGGCAACCATGAAGCGCGTCATCAGCCTGATTCTGTTCGTGGCAATCACCACTGGCGTCTGCAGTTCGGCGCAACCAACCATTTCACCGGCACTGGCAAAGCAGATCGACGAAATTGTCGAGAAGGCCCGAACGGCGCAAAAGCTTCCGGCGGTTTCGATCGCGATCGAAGTGGGCGGGCACGTTGTGTACAAAAAAGCCTACGGCTTTGCCGACCTGGAGAACGATCTTCGCGCGACGCCGGAAACACTCATCCGCACCGGCTCGATCGCCAAACCGATGACAGCTGTTGGAGCCATGGAACTGGTGGAGCAGGGGAAGCTGGATCTTGATGCGCCGATCCAGAAGTACTGTCCGGCGTTTCCCGTGAAGAAGTGGCCAATTACCACGCGGGAGTTGCTGGGGCACCTCTCGGGCATTCGGCACTACGAGGGCAAGGAGATGGATAGCACGGTGCACTATTCGTCCACGGCCGACGGCATGATCATCTTCAAGAACGACCCGCTGCTGTTTCAGCCGGGAGAGAAGTTCGCTTACACGACTTACGGTTATACGGCTGTGGGATGCGTCATGGAAGGAGCGTCCGGACAGAAATATGAAGACTACATGGCGACCCACGTTTTTGCTCCGGCCGGCATGACACATACGTTTGTCGATGACTTTCACATCGTCCCACATCGTGCGCGCGGGTACGAAAAAGACGAAGCGGGGAATGTGGTGAACTCCGGACCCATGGATAGCAGCTACAAAGTTCCAGGCGGAGGATATGTTTCAACCGCGGAGGACCTGGTGAAGTTTGCGGCGGCTGTCACTGAGCACAAGCTGCTTAAGCCGGCTACGACCACAACGATGTGGACGTCGTTGCACACGAATGACGGTAAAGAAACGCGCTATGGTTTGGGGTGGGGACTGGCTGATCTGGATGGAGTGCGGATTTATGCCCATACCGGAGGACAACAAGGAACCAGCACTTCGTTATTGGTGATGCCTTCGCGAGACATGGCGTCGGCGGTGATGATCAACATGCAATATATTGATGCGGCGGAGCTTAACCGGCAGATCGCAAGCCTGGTATTGAAGCAGTACGTAGCGCCATCGGGACGATAGTGTAAAATTGGAACATACGGAGAGTAGAGCAATCCTAACCGGCCAGGCCGGTCCTCAGTTGGTTCATACACTCCCGAATTTCAGGATTATTAATCAGGAAGCCGGCACGCGCCCGGAGAGTACTGTCAGGAGAGAGACATGGCAAAGATCGCAAAAACAGCTGACCGCAAAAAGGTGATGGACACCTCGAAGTCCACCGACTGCCCCAAGTGCGGCAAGCCGACCCGCATTGTAAAGCGGGTGAAAGACGCCGAGCGCGGCGTTCCCGGTGGCATGTTCATTTCATGCTCGGCTTGTGAGTTTTACGAGAAACTGTAAACAGCTTGAGGTTCCCAAGGCGTGGCTACGGCCACGCCTTTCTTATTTCTGTTTACCTTCCAATTCTTCGAGTTTGCCGGTCGCCCATTTGTCCTCGGGATGATTCGCAATGGTCTTGCGCAGATCTTCTTTGGCCTTGGCCGTATTCTGGTTTGCCAGGTCGGACATAACTTGCAGGTTTGCGCCCCACATCGAGAGCGGACTGTTGAACTCCGCGTTCAGGTCCGTGATCGCTATTGCCTCTTTGCTTTTGTCCTGTTTCAGCAGCTTTTCGGTCAGGACGTTCAGCGGTGTTTCTCCAAAGTCGTAGCGCGCGGTTCCGTAGTACTTCTGGCGAAGATCTTTATAACCGGCGACGGCAGAAGCAACGTCCTTCTTCTCAATGTCGGCAGCCAGGATGCTGTCGATGGTTTGCGGACGGGCGAGACCATGATGGCAGGTAACGCATTGCACCTGAAGTGGAGATGGCTTCCCGATCTTGCTGAGATAGTCGTGATTAATGTCTGCGACCATCTTGAGCATTACCCGGGCCGTGCGCTTCTCTTCCTTGGTGTCGGCGGCAAAGTTCATCTTCGCGTCGCCGCCTCCTTCGTGACAATGCTCACAGCGCACGCCGAGCGCGAAGGAAAATCCGCGCATGGTCTGCATCAGGTCATCTTTCGCGATATCTTTCGGAAAGAACTGCAGGTTCGTGAATTTGTCCGGCATCTGCGCGAACGAGCAAACGGAAACAAGTGCCAGACAGAGCCTCAGCGCGGTTTTGGGAGAGCGGATCACGATGCCTCCTTGGGGTGAAGCGCGTAATTTTGCACGTATCTGACACGATGAGCTACCGTGGTGTGACGCAATCTCATTCG
>DASTGW010000095.1:0-6062 GCA_035718705.1 Terriglobales bacterium
CCGATGTCTTGTAGTGATATCGAGAAGCAGCTTCAGCACCGTATACACCTGGCCCCCATTCCACCACGTTCAGGTAAAGCTCCAGGATCCGTTGCTTGCCGAGGACAACTTCCGCGACCGGCACCAGCGTTGCTTCCGCGCCTTTGCGCACGAACGATCGCCCGGTTCCGAAGAACAGGTTCTTCACCAGTTGTTGCGTAAGCGTGGAACCCCCGCGAATCCGATCCCCTTCCCAATCGTCCTGCGCAGCCTTCTGGATCGCGTCCCAATCGAAACCGTGGTGCTGGTAAAAGTGCGCGTCCTCCGCGGAAATAACAGCATGCTGAAGATTGGGCGAGATCTGGCTGATGGGTACGAATTGGTACTGTTTTTTGTACGTTGGCTTATGAAACCAGGACTGCACGCGCCGTTGCATTTGAACAACAGTGGTCGGGGGATCAATCCAGCGTAGCGAGACTAGCAGTAGGGCGGCAAACGTCCAGAAGAGAAACGCGGCGACAATGAGCCAGCGTACGATCCCGAGAAAGCTGGTTCTAGTCTTGCTCTTGCGCGGCGCAGCAGGTTTTCGCTTCACACTTCAGGATAATGGAGGGATTTGCGTCACATGCGGAAAGTTTCCCGAAGTCATCTCCAGTGTCATCAAAAAGTAAGAGCCGGCGATGGCCGGCTCTCTAGTTCCCGATGATTGTCCTTGCTTAGATGTCGAGGTTCTTCACATCCAGCGCGTTTTCTTCGATGAACTTGCGGCGCGCTTCCACGTCTTCGCCCATCAGAGTCGAGAAGATGCCTTCACAAGCCTCGATGTCCTCGGCCTTCACCGAGAGCAGCGTGCGCCGCTCGGGATCCATGGTGGTTTCCCAAAGCTGCGTAGCGCTCATTTCGCCGAGGCCTTTGTAGCGCTGCACTGTGTACTCCTTCTTGCCTTCGTTGAGCACGAAGTCAAAGAGCTCGCGCGCTGTCTGCTTCTCCACCACTTCATCGTGCTTGCGGCGAGGTGCCGACTTCGGCGCCTTCTTTTCGGCCTTCTCGAGCGACTCAGCTTCTTCCGCGGACAGTTCTTCCTTGTCGGACTTCGAGTCTTCCTTGCCCTTCCACTCGATGACGAACGGCGGCTGCATGTACTGGTCGATCTGCTTGAACTTCGACATCATCTGCCGGTACTCGGGCGACGACGCCATCTCCCAGTTGATAACGTGCTCAGCGCCTTGGGAGTTTACGAAGGCCAATTCCCAGAGCGTGTGGTCTTCGTCGTAACGCGCCGCGACGCTCTTGAACTGCTCGGCCTTGGCGATCTTGTTCAACTCTTTTTCGAACTGAGCGATCTTCTTTGGCGTCGAATTCTTTTCGCCTTCAAAGTCGGCGCGCTTGGAGAGATCCATGCGCGGAAGCAAGTCGGCCACCTTCTCGTTGCGCACGCGTTTCGAAACCTTGTCGAAGTAGCGCATGTACTCGTCAAGCGTGGTCATGAACTTCGAGAGCGTAGCGCCTTCGATCTTGGCAGCGCCCTCGCCATGACGTACCACCATGCCGTCGGCGGCGCGCTTCACCATCACGCGAACGAAGTCCTTGTCGTCCTTGATGTACTGCTGCGACTTGCCTTTGCGGATCGAGTACAGCGGCGGCTGTGCGATGTAAACGTTGTTGCGCTTGATGAGTTCGCCCATGTGGCGGAAGAAGAACGTGAGCAGCAGCGTGCGGATATGCGATCCGTCCACGTCGGCATCGGTCATGAGGATGACTTTGCCGTAACGCAGCTTGGCCGGATCGAAATCGTCTTTGCCGATGCCGGTACCGAGCGCCGTGATCATGGCGCGAATTTCTTCGTGGCCCAGCATCTTGTCGTAACGCGCTTTTTCGACGTTGAGAATCTTTCCCTTGAGCGGCAGAATCGCCTGGAACTTGCGGTCGCGTCCCTGCTTCGCGGTTCCACCTGCGGACTCACCCTCGACCAGGAACAGTTCGCAACGGTTCGGATCGCGTTCAGAACAGTCGGCGAGTTTGCCCGGCAGGCCGCCGCCATCGAGGGCGCCTTTACGACGCGTGAGGTCTCGGGCCTTGCGGGCGGCTTCACGAGCGCGCGAAGCCTCGATCGCCTTGTTGATGATCTTGCGGGCCGCGGTTGGGTTCTGTTCAAAGTAGGCGCCCAGCTTTTCGTTCACGAAGGCTTGCACTGTGCCAGCGATATCGGAGTTCAGCTTGCCTTTTGTCTGACCTTCGAACTGGGGCTGCGACAGCTTTACGCTTACGACCGCAACCAGCCCTTCGCGAACGTCGTCGCCACTCAGTGACTCGCTATCGCTCTTGAACAAGCCGAGCTGCTTGCCGAAGTAATTGATGGTGCGCGTCAACGATGTGCGGAAGCCCTGCAAATGGGTGCCCCCATCAATCGTGTTGATGTTGTTGGCAAAGCTGAACACGTTGTCCGAGTAAGCGTCGTTGTACTGCAGCGCAATTTCCATCGCCACGCCATCACGCTCGGCTTCCATGTAGATCGGCTTGTCGTGCAGCACGTTCTTGCCGCGGTTCAAATGCTTGATGAACTCGCTGATGCCGCCGGTGTACTTGAACTCGTTCTTCTTCGACTCACCGGTCTTCTGATCGGTGGTGCGCTCGTCGGTGAGCGTGATGATCAGTCCCTTGTTCAGGAAGGCCAACTCGCGCAACCGTTGCGCCAGTGTGTCGTAGTTGAATTCGAGCACGGTGAAGATCGTCTTGTCGGGCGTGAAGTGCACCTTGGTGCCGCGTTTTTTGCCGGAGCTACCGGTCTTCTTCAACTTCGACGTCGGATCGCCCTTCGAGTACGTCTGCTCGTAAGTGTTCCCGTCGCGCCAAATCTCAAGCTCGAGCTCTTCCGAAAGCGCGTTGACGCAGCTCACGCCCACACCGTGCAGACCGCCTGAAACTTTGTAGGTGGAGCTGTCGAACTTGCCGCCCGCGTGGAGGACGGTCATCACGACCTGCGCCGCCGGTAGCTTCTCGCCGTCAACTTCCATCTCGTCCACGGGAATGCCGCGGCCATCGTCGATCACGCTGATCGAGTTGTCGATGTGGATGACGACGTCGATCTTCGACGCATAGCCTGCGAGCGCTTCGTCGACGGAGTTATCGACGACTTCGTACACCAGGTGATGCAATCCCATCTCGCCAGTCGAGCCGATGTACATGGCGGGACGCTTGCGCACAGCTTCCATGCCGCCGAGAACTTTGATCGAGTCGGCGTTATAGTTGCCGTTGTCACCATTGTTGCCATTCTTGCCGGCTTTTTCAGGTTTTGTATTTTCGTTTTCGATCTTCGTCTCTTTCAACTCAGCTACGGCACTACCACTGCGAGAATCTTTCGCGGCCATCCGACCTCAATCCGTTGCCCTTCGTGAGACACAGGCAACAGTGCTGTGCTACACGAACCTCGAACTTACAGACCCCGCGCAGGGCACTGGGGCGTCGAGGATTTTGTACTGCCTTCAGACGCGACTCGGGCGTGCGATCCGTTTTCGGACCGAACCCTTCAACTAGTTACAAGTGGTTGAATTTACAGAGATTTACGCGCATCTGACTGATAATGATTTTACCACAACCAGAGTGCGTTTTCGATGGGCAACAAGGCTAGCAAATGCCCTATTTTCAAGGGATTGGAATGAACCATATTCGTACTGCGGCAAACACCCGAGGTTCAGCCGGCGTGAGCGCCAAAAACGTTCGCTAGAACGCCGCAGGACGCACGGCGAAGCTGCACTCTGCAACGTTGTTAAATGCCCGTCAGGCGACCTTCACTGGCTCCTCGCGGTCGCGCACCACCACCAGATGGCTCATCTGCTCGTATTCAAACTGCGGCAGCACCAGGCGAGACACAAGGTCAAGCTTGTTGCGGTAAGGACGATTCTCGATCACGCGATCCAGGACATCGGGGCGGATGCCTGGCAACTTGGCGAGTTCCTCGCGCGAACAGGTGTTCAGATCCAGCAACTCGCCTTGTTCGCGTTTACCGTCCCGGCGTTCGGGACGCACCCGACGATACGCGAGAATCGCTCCATACCCCGCCGCAGCAGCCAGTAGTCCGGAAGCGATAACGCCAAGCACCTTCTTCATGCCTTCTCCTCAATCGAGCAGCTTGAAGATATAAAGATGCCTGGCGTTAACGGCGGAGTTTGCCAGAAATCCAGAGTAGCTACGCGCGCAGGGCGCTACCTGCCAGCGGACTGGTGCAGAACGCACAACGGTGCGCATCGATGGGGATCTCGCTCAGGCACTCCGGACATTTCTTGGTGGTCGGATCGGCCGGAGCCGGAGCCTTGCGGGCGCGAGCCACCAGGGCATTCACCGGAAGAACTACGAAGTAATAGACGGCGAACGCAACCAGCAGGAATGCGATCAGAGCGTTCAGAAACGAGCCATACATGATCTTGCTGCCATGGACCTCGATAAACATTGTCGAAAAGTCAGGCTGCTTGAAGATGGCTGCAATGAGTGGAGTAAGTACGTCTTTCACGAACGAAGTCACAACCGCACCGAACGCAGCGCCGATCACCACACCGACTGCCAGATCCACGACGTTGCCGCGAAGCAGGAATTGCCGGAAACCTTTCATGGTGCCCCTCCCGAGGTGCAGGCGAGAGTAACGCCGGAAGTGGACTCCGTCAATCGTGAGCAAGTGGCTCTTCCATGGTATTTGGGGAATCGTGCTATTTTGGGAGCCCATTTTGTATTGTGCGACATCTGAACCCGGGAAAACTTTGACCCATGGCCGAATCCGCGATTGCAGCTACGAACCTTTCCGCCGACCCGGTACGCTTGTCCCCAGCCCGATCGGTGCGCCCGCGCCTCGATTCGGTCGACCTTCTGCGCGGCACCATCATGGCTCTCATGCTGCTCGACCATACGCGGGACTTCATCATGAATCCGTCGATCAGCCCGACCAACATGGCCTCGACGACGCCGGCCCTGTTCTTCACGCGCTGGATCACGCACTTCTGCGCGCCGACGTTCATGCTGCTGGCCGGGGTAGGCGCGTTCCTGTATAGATCGCGCGGACGGACGACCGAACAGGTGTCGTGGTTCCTGTTCACCCGAGGACTTTGGCTGATCGTGCTCGAGTTCACGCTGTCGCGGTGGGGACTGACCTTCAACTTCCATCTTGGCGGATTCGCCTGGGTGCTCGTGCTCTGGTCACTGGGCTGCGCGATGATCTTCCTCGCGGGACTGGTCTGGCTGCCGCGCTGGGCAATCGGCGCGATCTGCTTCGCTCTCATCTTTGGACACAATGCATTTGACGGCGTGCAAGCCGCCAAGCTCGGAGCACTAGGGCCGCTCTGGATCCTGCTACATCAGCCGGGAGCGATACCGATGTCCGGGGGCGTGTTCTTCGACGGCTATCCGTGGATTCCCTGGATTGCCGTCATCGGCGTCGGCTATCTGCTCGGTGCGGTGCTGCTGGAACAGCCAGAGCAAAGGCGTCGGAAGCTGCTGACGGTTGGCGCGATCACGACAGTCGCTTTCCTCATCCTGCGTTTGGTAAACCACTACGGCGATCCGAATCCGTGGAAACATCAAGCCTCGGCCATCATGAGCGTCTGCTCGTTCTTCAACGTCACCAAGCAGCCGCCCTCGTTGATCTTCCTGGCCATGACGCTCGGTCCGGTGCTGATGGCGCTGGTGTGGTTCGACCGTCCGCTGCCGAAGTGGACCAAGCCGCTCGTCACCTACGGCCGCGTGCCCCTGTTCTTCTACCTGCTGAACTTCCCCATCCCGCACCTGCTCGGCATCCTGCTCGCCGCCGCTACCGGACAGGACTGGCGCCACTTCTTCTCCGCCATCGGCCCGTTTGAACAACCACCAGCCAGCTTCACCGGGCACAGCTTAGCCTGCACCTACCTGGCCTGGTTCACAGGATTGCTGATCCTGTACCCGCTGTGCGCCTGGTTCGCCGGAGTAAAGCAGAGGAACAAGTCGGTGTGGTTGAGTTACTTGTAAAAACAGAAATGGCCGGCTCTCGCCGGCCACTGTTCACTGTCCACTGCTTCTCAGATCCTCATCGGCATTACGATGTAGCGGTACTTGAAGTTCTC
>DASTGW010000096.1:0-3190 GCA_035718705.1 Terriglobales bacterium
TGGTGCCACAGGCGCCTCCGACGCCGGAGAACATGCCGGCGAAAGCGCCTCAGGTCTCTCTTTCCAACGGGATGCTGTCCATAGTGGCCGAAAATTCGACCTTAGGGGATGTGCTCAATGGGATTCACAAGGCGACTGGTGCGTCTGTGGACATACCTCCGGCGGCAACGGCAGAGCGCGTGGTGGTGAATATTGGCCCGACTGAGCCCCGCGATGCGTTGCAGCAGCTGCTTTCCGGCTCGAAGTTCGACTACATCATTGTGGGCTCACCTGAGAACGATGCAGCGCTGGAGAAGGTGATTCTGACCGCTCGCTCGGGAGCCGCGGCTTCGGGCCCTGCGGCGGTCGCCGCGAACCGGCCGCCGGCTTACCAGCCTCCGCCACCACAGCCGAATTACGAGCCTCCAGCGGACGAAGACAACAATGGCGAGGATGCAGGCGTAAACAGCTACCAGCCAGAGCCTTCACCCGAGGTAACTTTGCCTCCGCAGCCGCCTAACGGGCAGCCGGGCCAGCCAGGGCAGGTGCAACAGCAAGAACAGCAGAACCAGCAGGGGCCGAAGACGCCAGAGCAACTGTTGCAGCAACTGCAGCAGATGCGCGGCCAGCAGTCTGATCAGAATCAGCGGCCGGATCGTAATCCGCAGGAAGAGTAGATTTCGTTTCGAGAAACACAAAAGCCCGGTCGCCTGACCGGGCTTAAGTTTTAGCTGGGAAAGGTGAGAAAAGCAGCGGCAAACTAGCGCCTTGCCTACTACAGTTCCTACGAGGCGATTCGGATCAGTGCTCTCATAACAAATCCCGGTATCGACACGTTTGTTTTCTTCACACTCCCGCACCCACTGCCCTCGCGCAGGAGTGTGAAGGATGTACCGAGAATCTGAAGGATCTCATGAGACAGGAGATCCAAGGACGCTCGCTAACCGGCACAGGTTAGTTACCGACGCAAACAAAGTCCTGACGCCAACTAACTGCGCTGTTTGACACAACGCGAACAGCAAAATGGTTCCCGTCAATTTTTCTGAACATACCGGTCGGAGGAGAAACGCCAGCCAGTTCTGAAACAAAGCATTTGTAGCTGTCGGGGCTTGAGAACCCCGCGGCACCGGCCAACGTAACAGGAATACCCTCCGGAACCGACCTACTATTTGGATCCGGTATGGTTCCGGGAGGTACTACCACACTGCCTACGACGATATGAGCATTGGTTAGTTCCGAACCGTCCACATTAACGAACGGAATCACTGATTTTGGTGTTTCCGTTCTTGCCGTGATGCGGCTGATTCCTACCAGAAGAACTACGGCTAAAAGACAGAAGTACAGTTTTCTATTCATAGCTTCACCATGACTAGTGTGCGGTCCCTTCCTTTCCTTGCAGTGTTCCAATTCCTAGACTTACGGGCTGATTGAATTCTTGCGGGTGAAGATAGTAGCCTTTATATTCCTTGGGCTTGTCCTCTTCTACTGGGAGCGGATGGGCCTTCGCATAGGCATCCTGGCGGATTCCAGTAACTTGCCAGGACACCTTCATCTTAGGCGCACCTCCAGCCACCTTGAATTTGTTTCCCGAGATTTCGGAAGCGATATAAATTCCAGCAGGTGGTGCCCCGATTGCCGTTAGTTGATACCGGAAGTCACGATTTAAGGCTTCAAACCAGTCGGGCAGAGAGACCCAGGCCTCGCCGGAATCGTCCAGCATTACGATTCCGTCATAGATGTTCTTCATGTCGGGGCTCTCAACAAACGAGTGGTACAAGAACTTATTCGCTGGATCCAGTGGATGATCGATTTTGAATGTTCCGCCTGCCTTGTAAACGTAACCAGTGACGGAAAGGCTTCCGTTCTGCGATTGATAAAGACAGGTTCCGAGATTTACGCAGACGATGTAGAAGGGCGTGCCACCGTAATTGTTTGAAACCCAAGCACCTCCATTGGCGGAGAAACCTCCCCCAGATCCATTGGTTATGCCCAAGGCAAGGTTTCCATAGATCGTCTGGTTTCCGGTAAAGGATTGGCTTGAGCTAGTTCTAGCTACCGTGCTGTCGACTCCAAGCACGACATTTCCCGAGTAGCCCCCGCCGGTCAACCCGCCGCCGGGCAACACTCCCGTGATCGTGCCGGTCGCGGCCGAGCCTTGGCTCGTACCGTCAGGGAAGTACAAGCGTCCGCCGCTGCCGGCGCTCAACTTCAAGTTTCCATTCACTTCCAGTTTCTGACCAGGCGTGGTAGTTGCGACGCCAATATTGCCGGTGTTGGCATCGATGAAGAGCCTCGTGTCTGAAAGTGAGACATTCGATTCGTTATCAGTGGTGTTAACGGCGAATCGGAGATTCCCTTTTCCCCAATAGCCGGTCGCATCGCTGAAGATGGCGACTTTCTGCTGGTTTCCTTCACCGTTGACGTGAAGCAATTGCAGACCGACAGTGCCCGCGTTGAAAGTTCGGTTATCAATATTCAGGACGGCGTTGGAACCAATGATGTCGACGATGTTCCGCGGAGCAGCGGTCCCAATCCCAAGATTGCCGTTATCGAAGAGAGAAGAATTGACAATGGTGCCGCCGGTGTTGAATTTGGCGACGTAATTCTGGGTTTGCGCAGCCATGGTTCCCAATAAGACGAGTACTAAGGACGGAATGACAAAAGTACGATTCACGCCCGGAATGATTTCTCCACCGCGGCTGCGAGTTGATATCAGCGCCGAGGTGAAGCATCGGCCGCTCTCGCAGCGCACGGAGATGATATGAGGTGTAAAGAAATGTAGAGTGAGAGCCTGTAACAATTTCGCTTTTTCGGAAAAACTGCGAGGAGAGAAGGCGAAACGGCAATGGTTCATGCCGTGATCACTCCCCGGCAAATCACCGAATCGTTAGAGTGGGCGCTGTATTGCATGGAAATCGGCGCCTTGGCGAGGCCCAATTCGACAACTTAGGAACGCCAGTGTCCGGCAAACTTGCATGCTACTGCATAAACGGGAGCGTTAATTGAAAATACAGAGTTTTCCGCGAAAGATGTCCCAGAACGGAACAACGCGGTGGGGAACCTGCAGCTCAGGCGGAAACCCGCCGTCGATCTTAGTCGCCCGACACGCCCTGCGTTGCCAGAGCAGGTGCCGAGGTCTGCGTTTTGGGTTTGTGAGCGAAGGCGTTCAGTACGCCGGAGATGATGAGGTACCCGGTAGCAACACCGAAAG
>DASTGW010000097.1:0-4004 GCA_035718705.1 Terriglobales bacterium
TGTCGCTGCGGCCTACAACCACCGCGTTCTTGCCCTCGATGTCAATCCCGCTTCGCCGCAGGATCTCCATGCAGCCCATCGGCGTGCAAGCTACAAGCCCGCCCCGACCAGTCGAGAGCAGCCCCACGTTCATGGGGTGAAATCCATCCACGTCTTTTGCCGGATCAACCGCCAGCAGCACGCGCTTGGCGTCTACCTGTTTCGGCAATGGCAATTGAACCAAAATGCCGTCGATCTCATCACGCCCATTCAGCTCCGCCACCAACCTGAGCATCTCTTCCGTGGTGACGCTCTCCGGAGGCGCGATCTTCTCGCTATAGATTCCGATTTGCTCGCACGCTCGCATCTTGTTGCGTACGTAGATCTGAGATCCCGGATCGTGTCCCACGAGCACTGCGGCCAGTCCCGGACGAAATCCTACTTGCGCACAGAAGTGAACTTCTGCCGCGAGCTCCTCACGTATCTCGGCACTGATCCGGTTTCCATCCAGTATGCGAGCTGCCATGTCTCTCTATTAAATCAGCACAGGCCACGTACTCCCATACCCGTCTTGGTGCTAAGCCTTGCGAGGTTCACGAATGGGATTGGGCGGAGTAGTATGTCTGCTGCTTTCGGGCTAACCCGTTTTTCCCCTGCCGTACCTCTCGACATAAGTTGGCGCTTTATGGGAAATTCCGAAGCTTCGCCATACACCAGCGAATCAATTAACTTTAGACAAAACATGGATGAGGAGCCTCTCAGATGAAAATCGCAAAAGATGTAACCCAGTTGATCGGCAACACTCCGTTGGTTTACCTGAACCGTGTTACCGACGGAAGCAAAGCCATGATCGCCGCCAAGCTGGAGAGCCTGAATCCATGTAGCTCGGTTAAAGATCGCATCGGCGTCAGCATGATCGAGGAAGCGGAGAAAGCCGGCAAGATCACTCCCGGCAAGACCGTCTTGATCGAGCCTACCAGCGGAAACACGGGTATCGGCTTGGCATTTGCCGCGGCCGTCAAGGGCTACAAGCTCATCATCGTCATGCCCGATACGATGAGCATGGAGCGTCGCGTGCTTCTCCGCGCATTCGGTGCTCAGCTTGTGCTGACTCCTGGACCGAAGGGCATGAAAGCCGCGATGGCCAAGGCCGAAGAGATCCGCAATAACACGCCGGGCGGATACATCCTTCAGCAGTTCGCCAACCCTGCCAATCCGAAGATCCACTTCGAGACCACCGGCCCGGAAATCTGGAACGACACCGATGGCAAAGTCGACATCCTCATCTCCGGGGTAGGCACCGGCGGAACTCTTACCGGCGTCGGCAACTACATCAAGCCGAAGAAGCCAGGCTTCAAGATCGTAGCCGTAGAACCCAAGGACAGCGCCGTGTTAAGCGGAGGCCAGCCCAGCCCGCACAAGATTCAAGGGCTCGGCGCGGGCTTCATTCCGGAAATTCTCGACACGAAATTGATCGATGACGTCGTCACTGTCACCAACGACGACGCGATCAACATGGCGCGCCGTATGGCGACCGAAGAGGGACTTCTCGTCGGCATCTCTTCGGGTGCTGCTGTTTGGGCGGCGGTTGAAGTAGGCAAGCGCCCGGAGAACGAAGGCAAACTGATCGTGACGGTGATTCCGAGCTTCGGCGAGCGCTATCTGTCGACCATCTTGTTTGAGAACCTGCGGAAGGAAGTGAGCGAGATGAAAGCCGCAGAAGCCGGCGCATAACTTCGGCATTCGAAATCGTAAAGCCCCAGCTTCGGCCGGGGCTTTTATTTTTCCAAAGACCTTCTATTTTTTGGGATGCAAATGCGGCTCGCGAGCCGGATCCACGATTTCTCCATCCCGCATGTGGATCGCGCGATCGGAGAACTCTGCCGCTTCCGGATTGTGAGTGATCATCAGCACCGTCTGCCCCAACTCCTTGTTCGATTGCCGCAACAAGTTCAGTACAGCCTCGGAGTTTTTGGTGTCGAGATTTCCGGTCGGCTCGTCGGCCAGAATGATGGACGGCTTGTTGATCAGCGCACGTGCTAACGCCACACGCTGTTGCTCGCCGCCCGACAACTCCGAAGGACGGTGAATCAGTCGACGATCGATTCCGAGAAGCTCCGTAATCTTCTTGAAGTACTCTGGATCGGCAACGCCGTTCTTTCCCGCAATGTTCTGCGCAATCTCAATGTTTGTCCTGGCATCGAGCGTGGGCAGCAGGTTGAACTTCTGGAAGACGAACCCGATCTTTGACTTCCGCAGTCGCGTGCGCTCGGCATCGCTCTGTACCGTGAAGTCATCGCCATCGATGATCACCTTGCCGGAATCCGCGCGCGTCAGTCCGCCCAGAAGATAGAACAGTGTGGACTTCCCGCTACCCGAAGGTCCCAGGATCGAAACAAACTCCCCGCGTTGCACCGTAAAAGAGACGCCGCGCAGCGCGGGCACATCCACTTTGCCCACGTGATATGACTTGCGCGCGTCTGCCACTTCTATGATGGCTGGCATAAACATTCAGTTTACACGAGCGGTTGTCGTCCCCGCCCTTAATCAAACTTGAAAATGTGCAATCGCACGCTGCCACCCACGATTTACAATCCGCTGTCCTTTCGGAGACAACGAATGATCGCTTCCCTCACTCCTCGTACCGTAGCGCTCAGTCTTCTCATGCTCTGTTCCGTCGCCTTCGCACAAAAAGAAACGGTGCCGGTAAGTCCCACACCTACTTCCGGACCGGCAAAGCCTGCCAAGCCGAAAGCGTCGGCAAAGGCAGCTGCGAATCCCACACCAAATCTTTCTGACTTCGACGAATATGTCCAGCGCACCATGCAGGACTGGAAAGTCCCCGGTGCCGCCATCGCCGTGATCAAAGACGGTAAGGTGATCCTGAGCAAAGGCTACGGCTTCCGCGATGTCGACAAGAAGCTGCCGGTCACCGAGCAGACCATCTTCCCCATCGCCTCGATCACGAAATCTTTCACCGTCGCCACACTGGGCACCTTGGCGAGCGAAGGCAAACTCGAGTGGGACAAGCCTGTCCGCGAATACCTGCCGGACTTCCGTCTTTATGATGAAGTGCTTACCTCGCGCGTTACGCCGCGCGACCTGGTAACGCACCGCACCGGTCTGCCCCGCCATGATGCTACCTGGTATCGTTCCGGTCTCACTCGGGAAGAGATGTACTCCCGGCTGCGCTATCTAGAACCAAACCGCGATCTGCGCCGCGAATTTCAATACAACAACTTGATGTTCATGACGGCCGGATACCTGGCCGGGAAACTCTCCGGCTCGACTTGGGAAGACGCGGTGAAGGCGCGCATCTTCGGGCCGTTGGGCATGAAGAGCTCCGGTTTCGACTTCGGCGAGTCGTTCAAGTCGGCGTCCGACGTCGCCCATCCCTATCGTAAAGACGATAAGGAAGAGGTTCACGAAGCGCCGATCTACGAAGGCGATCGCGCGCTTGGCCCGGCGGGAACGATCGTCTCGAACCTCGCGGACCTCACGCAGTACTTGTTGATGTATTTGAATCACGGCAAGCACGATGGACAGCAGATCATATCGGTGGGCGACATTCGCCAGATGGTCAGCCCGCAGATGATCATCCACGGCGCCGATCTCGATCCGGAAATCGGCTACCAGAATTACGGCATGGGCCTGTTTGTCACCACGTATCGCGGACACAAGTACGTGCAGCACGGCGGCAATCTCGACGGCTTCTCCCTGCTGATCTCATTTCTCCCCGACGACAACGTCGGCAGCGTGATCCTGCTCAACATGGACGGCAGCAGCCTTCGCGAAGTGCTCGCGCAGAATATCGCAGACCGCCTGCTCGGGTTGCCGCAAGTAGATTGGAACAAGCGCGAACTCGACCGTTACTTTGCGTTTAAGCAGGCTGACGAGGAAGCGCGCACCAAGAACTACGTCCCTCGCGTGGAGAATACGCACTTCTCACATGCCATCGACGATTACATCGGCGACTACGGCCATCCGGCCTATGGCACCATCAGCATCGAGCGCGCCGGCAACGA
>DASTGW010000098.1:0-9707 GCA_035718705.1 Terriglobales bacterium
AATGCGGTGAGAACCGGTATGAGATTGAACGTCTGGAATACGTAGCCGATCTTGCGGTTACGCCACTGCGCGGCTTGCTGATCGGAGAGACGGAAGACGTCCTCGCCCATAACGCGCATCTCGCCCGAGGTTGGGCGGTCGATGGCTGCGATCATGTTCAGCAAGCTGGTCTTGCCTGAACCGGAAGGTCCCATCAGCGCGAGGAACTCGCCTTCCGCAATGTTGATGCTTACATCGTCGAGGGCCTTCACTTCGAAGGTGTCGCGACGGAATACCTTGCTGATGTTGCGCGCGGTGACAACATTCTGGGTAGCGGTTGCGGTGCTGGTCTCGCTCATTTGGTCCTCGCTGGAATCTTAGCTATTGTGCTGAGTTTTTCAGTCGTACTTTGTCGCCGTCTTTCAAATCGGATGTCGGATGAAGAATGACATCTTCTCCACCGGTCAAACCTTCCACCAGGTAACCGTCGCTCTGCTGTGCAATGACGTTCACTTCCCTGGCTTTGGCGCGATCCTTGAAGACGATGAATACAGTCTTCTTCCCTTGCACATCGCGAACGACGGAACTCGGGATGTAAGCGCCGGATACGTTTGCCTGCGTCGGCTTGTCGTCGGAGATAAATTGCACGTTGGCGTTCATCTCCGGGCGAAGAAACTCGTCGGGGTTCTCGATTTGCACCTTCACCTGCACGGTCGCCTTGGAACGATTGGCTTCGGGTGAAATTTCGGCGATCACGCCCTTGTACTTCTTATCGGGATAAGCGTCGGTGGTGACGATGCCGCGCTGCTTCGGGTTGAGCTTCGAGAAGTCGTTCTGGCTGATATCGAGTTCGACCTGAAGGTCTTTCAGGTCCGCGAGCGACACGACCGAGCCCTGCGGACCGCCTTCCGCGGAACTCGCGAATTGCGCGGTGATCAGTTCGCCTTTCTCGGCCGTGCGCTCAAGAATGGTGCCAGTGACAGGAGCGCGGATCTGCGTGGCATCGAGCTGCGATTGCGCGTAGGCCAGTTGGCCTTCGGCCTGGACCATCTGTCCACGGGCGGCATCGATGTCTTCGCGGCGGGCTCCAATCTTGGCGAGATCGTAAGTGCGCTGCAGGGAATTCGCGCGCTGGACGGACGAGTCATAGCGCATGACGGCGTCGTCCAATTGCTGCCTGGAAAACACTCCCTGCGCTACCAGGGGACGCATGCGATCCAGATTGGCTTTGTCATTGACCAGTTGTGCCTGCGCCTGATCGAGATCTTGCTTGGCGCGATCAATTTCTTCCGGACGAGAGCCGTTCTGCAACGCCGCGAGACGCGCCTTGGCAGCCTCGTAAGCACCTCGAGCCTGCTGCACCTGGGCGCGGAACTCGTCGTCTTCCAGGCGTACCAGCACCTGGCCTTCTTTCACCTTGTCGCCCTTCTCGACGCCGATCCAAGCCACGCGGCCCGTGACCTTGGAGTTAACGTTGATCTTGTGATGAGGAACTATATAACCGGTAGCATTCAACACCGTGGCGCCTACGGCTCCGCCGCTGGACTGGGCGACAGCGCGAGTGGTCTCTACCACGGGAACCGAGGCTTGGAGGGCGCGGTAAGCGAACGTAATCACCGACAACAACACCAGGACCGTGATCCCGACGAGAATGTACCGCCTCGACCATTTCGGTTCGGAAGGATGATCGCCACGCTCGTGGTCGTCGATGCGAAGGCTTTTTAGTTCTTCAAATTTGGTCGACATGAAAAAATCCTAGTCTCGCAGCGCATTCAAAATGTTTTGCCGCGAGGCATGCCACGCGGGCGCAAGTCCACCGATTAGTCCCATGAAAGCCGAGAACAGCAGGGCCGTAGCCACGATCACCGGCGTCATGCGCATGTGGAAGACGACTTCGCTAAACGTCATCATGTTGTTGGTGCCGGTGGTAAGTCCGTTGAAAGGCAACATAAGCACCACGGCAACGGCGCCACCCAGCAAAGACAACAGTAACGATTCAAAGACAAACGACAGCAAGATGCTTGGCCGGTTGAAGCCCATTACGCGCAGAGTTGCGATTTCGCGACCGCGATAAGCGACCGCGGCGTACATGGTGTTCATCGCCGCGAAACTTGATCCTACGGCCATGATGATGGCAACGATGGTTCCGATGAACTGGATGAACATGCCGCTGCGCGTCTGCTTGGCGTAGTACTCGGTTTCAAGTGTCCCGTCGAGTTTGATCCGCTGATCGTCGGGAAGACGCTTGGTGAGCGCATCGGCGGCGACGTCGTCAGTCGCACGCAAGACGGCCGACGAGTATCCGGGCCGATCGAAGTCGGTCTTCATCTGGTTGATATCACCCCAGATTTCGGAGTCGTAGGCGGTACCTGACGCGTCGAAGATGCCGACGACGGTCCAAGGGCTCTTGCCGAAGCTGACGGAATCTCCAATGTTGGTCTTCGCGAATCGCCGCGAAACAGATCGGCTGACAACGATCTCGTGCTGACCTTCGTTGAACCAGCGTCCCTCAACGACCTTGATCTCAGGACGCATTTCACGCGCGACTGAGGAAATGCCTCGCACGACGACGTTCGTCTCACCGGTTCCGTTGTTGCGTGGAAGCACAACGGCCACCACCATCTCACCTGAGACCAGCGGCTGCCCGTCCTTCCCCTTGGCGAGACCCGGCAGAGTCTTCAACGCGAGGAAGGTGTCATTCGACATGAAACTCGTCAGTTCAGAGTCCGAACCCTTTCGCAGCGCCATTACGTTCAGCGGGTTGCCGGTGTTGTGAAAGGCGCTGTCAAGTCCGCTGAGCAGCATCATGATGAAGATGGCAATGGCGACGGTGAGGGCCACGCCGAGAGCCGTCATCACCGTTGCGCCAGCACGAACTCTCAGATTGCGGATGTTGTAAATAAGCGGAATCGCCATGGTCGTATACCTCTATCCGAGATGCCGCAATCCGTCGGCAATGTTGAGTTTGGCTGCACGATACGAGGGCAGGAAAGCGCTCATGAACCCGACCAGCGCGGCAACGGCCAAAGCAACTAGTGCTACCTTCCAGTCCACTTGCGCGGTTCGAAACATGCCTCCCATCGGGTTCTGTGCGATGCCATAGATCATGAATTTTCCAAGCAGCACACCAAGCACACCGCCAATGAGCGAAACCACGACGGCTTCGATCACAAACAGCGTCAGCACGCCATTGCGGGTGAAGCCTACGGTCTTCAAGACGGCGACTTCGCGGATGCGCTCACGAATCGACATCGCCATCGTGTTGCCGGAGACCAGCAGAATGGCGAACACAACCGCGCCCGAGATGCCAAGGATGAAGGCTTTCACGTTACCCATCATGGCAATGAAACCGAGTTGGAAGCCCTTCTCCGTCTCGGTCTTCGTGGGGTCGGGCGAGTTGCGGAACATTTCGTCAATCGCGCGCGACACCGTGGGTACATTCTCCTGGGAATCCACTCGCATGGAGAACATGCCTGACTTCGATCCCACCCAATTCACCGACTCGTCCAGGTATTTGCGATTGAACCAGAGCGCATCGTTCACTTCGGGGCCATCGATGATGGCTCGCACCGTGAGATCGACGTTGCCGCCGATATACGAGCCGATGAGACGAATCTTGTCGCCAACCTTGAAGTGCATGCGATCGGCCAATTGGCGTCCGACAGCACATCCGGCCCGATCCTTGAACCAGGCTTCTTTTTGATCCGGAGGAATCTGCCAATCGCTATAGACCTGAACGATGTTTTCCGGCTCGACATAGAACTGGGCAAAGAAGTTCTCGGGCTTCTCATCCTTATACTTGCCGCCAAACCAATTCATTGAAGCGACCGCCACCACACCGGGAACTGCACGAATTTTGCTCTCGTAGGCGAGCGGCATCATGTTGGTGAGCGACACCTTGTGCCGGGTAATCAGCCGCAATACCGATTCGGGGGCGCCCTTGTCGATGTAGAAGGCGCGCCACACGGTCATCATCAGCGTGAGAAGAAGCAGCGAAACACTGATGCTGATCACGGTGAGAATGGTGCGGCGTTTATTGCGAAAAGCGTTCTTTGTCACGAACCTGGTGAGGGTCATCTTGACTCCAAGTCGGTCGCCCGTTTTAAGCCTACATAGATTAGGCGGTGTAGAAGGGCCCGGTAAATTGTTTTTCGGCGAATAGCGAGGTAAATTTCGGCGAACGACGACGAGAATGCTTAATAGGACTACGATTTACGACGTATGGTAGTTCCCTTTTTGGACACGTTCGTGAGTTTCCACTGAAAAGACTTAAGGTCCACGCGGGCACCGATGAACTGCACGCCTTCCATTTCCAATCGCATACGTTGTTCCAATGCGTTATTACCGGTCAGTAATATCTTGCCGTTCGCGCCGATCACCCGATGCCACGGCAAACCATGCGAACTATGTAGGGCCCAAACCACCTGGCGCGCGGCACCCGGAAATCCAGCGAGGGTAGCAATCTGGCCGTAGGTTGCGACTTTACCTCGGGGGATCTTTTGAATCGTCCGCCGAATTTTGTCGAACATCTCCACTGGTTTTCTCTGAAATCAATTATCGCGGTACGATTGAATCGAGTGAACTTTTCGCGAATCGCTGATGAATGATACTGACACTTTTCCGTGGTGGAGGAAAGATGCGTCCATCGTAGCCGCCCTGGTCGCCATGGCCGCGATTTCCTTTGTTGTCACACTTATCTTTACACGTTCCTATCAACGCAGGGAGCAGGCTCTCGCGGAAAGATGGTTCCAAAGGGGAGAAGCGCACCTGACCCAAGGCAGGCCCCGCGAAGCCATCATCGATCTGCGTACAGCGATGCTTTATGAGCCTGATGGCCCGCAGTTTCGGCTGCGTTTAGCGCAAGCGCTCGCGGCCAACAACGACACGCCGCAGGCGATTGCCTATTTCCAGAACCTGTGGGAAGGTCAGCCCGGTAAAGGACTGTACAACCTCGAATTGGCACGGCTGTACGCGAGATCCGGAGATGCGAGGAAAGCAACGCAGTTCTACAACAGCGCGATCTACGGCGCCTGGGACGAAAATCCGGCGGAACAGAGACGTCGTGCGCGGCTCGAGTACATCACTTTTCTCCTGGCGAACAATTCCCGCACACAAGCGCAGGCGGAAGCCATCACACTGGCGGCGGCGGTTCCGCCGACAGATGTCCAAGCACGTTTTCTCGCGGCCGACATTCTGATGAAGACTGGCGAGTACGAACGCGCCGCGGAGGGTTACACGTCGCTGCTACGAAACGATCCGATCCGTGCAAGTACCGGGGCCGCCGAAGCGGCGTTTCAGTTGGGCAGGTTCCGTTCGGCGTTGAACTACTTGCAACAAGCCCTTAGTAAGGGTCCGAGTTCGTCACTTCAGGCGCAACTGGAACAATCGAAGCTAGTGCTGGCGATGGATCCGGTGCAGCATCGTTTGACCGCTGCCGAGCGAGCACGGCGAGTAATCGAGGCATACAACACGGCTGGCAAACGCTTGCAGCAATGTGCGGCGATTAAGAATGAGCCACTGATGGCGACACCTCCTACAACCGACATGCAGAGGCTCTATGACGAGTGGGCCACGCTGGGCCCCGAGCCGAACGCCAAGAGATTGGCCGCGGATCCGGAGGACCGGGACCAGGTCATGAACCTGACGGGACGCATCGAGGAAGCCACCAGTCGCCAATGCGGAACTCCTGCCGGAGCAGATTGGGCTTTGCTCATGCTGAGTCGCTTCGGAGAAGGGGTGGAGCGGTGAGCGCGATTGAGACGCCGAAGAGACCGCTCGGTCCGCAAGGGCTGATTCCGCTTACGCCGGAGCGTTCCGGGCAAGCCGAGGAGCGATTCTTCCTTCTTCTCTCGATATTCATTGGCGTTTACGCCGGCCTTGCCGTGGTCTGCTTCCGAACCAGCATCGAGTGGCTTCGCTTGCTGACGCTCGGCTCGGCACCCGCGTTGAGTGGACCGAGGCTGATTGTGGCGCCAACGGTGGCAGGACTCGTGGTTGCGGTTCTGGTGATGAAGGTCTTCCCGGCCGTGCGCGGCAGCGGCGTCAATCAGACAAAATCGGCGCTGTATATCTCTAACGGCTACATACCGTTTCGAACAGCGATCGGCAAGTTCATCTGCTCGTCGCTGGCAATCGGCTCTGGTCATTCGTTAGGCCCGGAGGATCCCTCGCTGCAGATTGGCGCGACATTGGCCTCGGCGTTGGGAAGAAGACTGCGCTTATCACGCGAAAAAGTGCGGCTGATTGCACCAGTTGGCGCGGCTGCAGGTTTAGCGGCAGCCTTCAACGCGCCTATCTCGGCGGTGCTGTTCGTGATTGAAGAGGTGGTGGGGCGCTGGAGCGCTGGCATTCTTGGGTCGGTTGTCTTGTCGGCGGTTTCGAGCGTGGTAGTTGCGCGCTTCTTTCTGGGCTCGCAACCTATGTTCCGGATCCCTACCATCTCGCTCCTGAGCACCGAAGAATTGCTTGCTTACGCAGCGCTGGGAGTGGCGGGCGGTGCGGCCTCGCTGCTGATGGCGAAGACCATCACGTTTCTGCGGGCGAGGCTCAAGGCACTTCCACGGTGGTCACAGTACCTGCAGCCGGGGATTGCCGGACTGATCATCGGAACCATCGGATATTTTGGCTTTCCACAAGTGATGGGAGCGGGATACGAGTACATGGACCAGGCAATGCACAACCAGTTCACCTGGCAAGTGCTGCTCATTCTCGCGGTGCTCAAGATCCTTACGACCACGCTTTCCTTTACCAGTGGCACACCTGGAGGCATGTTTGCACCCACGCTTTTCATCGGTGCCATGCTGGGAGCCGCTGCGGGAGGCGTGGAGCACATCGTGCTGCCCCACCTGGCAGGATCGGTCGGCACGTATGCGCTGGTCGGGATGGGAGTGCTGTTTGCCGCTTTCTTGCGCGCGCCTTTGACCTCTGTCTTCATGGTGCTTGAAGTCTCGGGCAATTACTCCATCATTCTGCCGGTGATTGTGGCGAACACGATTGCCTACCTCATCTCGCGAAGCCTGCAGCCAATTCCTATCTTTGAGCTACTCACCAGGCAGGACGGCCTGGTCTTGCCTTCAATGGAGGAAGAACGCGATGAAGAGGTGCTGCGGGTGGAAGACGCGATGCGCTCGTACACAGGTCCATTATTGGACGTCAGTGAATTGGCGAGCATGGCCGCTGAAAGAACGGGGGCAGGGCAAGAGGCCTACCTGCTCGTACGCGGAGCGCCCGGGGATTGGTATGCCGTCACCCGTGAAGAGTTGAGACAGGCCAAAGCGGAAGCTCTTATTGGGGAAACTCTGAATCGTTCGGGACTGCCGATCCTTTTTCCCGATACAACTCTGGAAGCGGCGCTAAGAAAGTTCCAAGGCTACAAAGTTTTGCCGGTGGTGCACAGAGCCGATCAGTCGAAACTCGAGGGCGTGTTGACGATGGATTTGATTCTGCGCGGGTACTTGAAAGCTCCCCACCAGCCTCACTAATCGGGGGTAGAAATCAAAAGCGGGCGGCCAAGTATGGGGACTGGGGTGGGAAGGCCGCCCGCTCTCTTACATCCCTCCCGAGGAGAGTTCCGAGGCGGGAGAGGATGACTCCTGCCCAGGAGCGGAGCAGGAGAACTGGAGCAGTCGCACGAGACACAACTCGAGCGACTACGCAAATTCAGGCGGATTGACTAACAGAGACGAGCGCAGGTCTTGTCGAGAAGATCAGGGCCGAAGCCATGCAGATAGACCTGGCGGAACAATCCATGCGTGCGGCCCGGCAACGAGAGCAAGCCCTGGCAAATACCGGCAGCCAGCACGATGATTGTGAGCAGACTGATAACGCGGACAAACTGCTTGCCGCTGGAATGCGATTGCACCACGACGGTGGTGATCGCATTCGGGGTGAGGATGAGCGCCGTCAGACACACCAGGATCAGTGCGGCAAACAAAAAACGGACTGGGTTCTTCATCCTCACAACTCCTATAAGGTGCTACGGAACCCCACGCGCGGTCAAGTGGTGTTTGAACGAAAACGCTAAAGCCTGTGGGATCAACAGAAAAAACTCACAAAAGTCGTCGCACAACTAGCATCTTCAGAGCTGAATCGCGACTGTCCACTCACATCGGCTTCCTTTATGATTGGGAGTTCCAGAGAGTTCGTGACACTGAACTGAGGCCATCTCTTACATGCTAATTTTCCGAAAACCGCTCGACGGAATCGAACGCCCTTCCATGGAAGCCGACGTGGTCATCGTGGGAGGCGGCCCGGCCGGACTCGCCTGCGCACTTCGATTGTCGCAACTCATCGATGAACATAACGAGCGTTATCCGAACGCACAGCTCTCCAAGGAGAACATCTACGTTCTCGAGAAGGCGCGCGAACTCGGGCAGCATTGCCTGTCGGGGGCCTTGCTGGATCCGCGGTCGATGCGCGAGTTGCTGCCCGGCTTTGAAGCCGAGGCGCCGCTCGACGCGGAGGTAACCAAGGAAGCGGTTTATTACTTAACGGAAAAAGGCAAGTTCAAGCTGCCGGTTACGCCTCCGCCCATGCGCGACCACGGCAACTACGTCATTTCGATCAACAAGTTCGTGAAGTGGCTTGGGTCAAAAGTGGAGCCAACGGGCATCACGATCTTCACAGGATTTGCTGGAGCAGAGCTGCTCTTCGAAGATGGCAAAGTGGTAGGGGTGCGCACGGACGACAAGGGCGTGGACAAGCAGAACCAGCCCAAAGGCAACTTCGAGCCAGGATACGACTTGCGCTCCAAGGTAGTCGTTCTTGCTGAAGGGACCCGCGGATCCTGCACCAAGCAGTTGATCGAGCGCTTCGAACTTGGCAAGGACCGCAACCCGCAAACCTATGGCGTTGGCGTGAAGGAATTGTGGGAAGTGCCGAGTGGAAAGATCGCCAAGGGCGAGGTCATCTACACCATGGGATGGCCGCTGACGAACTCCGAATATGGCGGCGCATGGATTTACGGTTCAAAGGACAACATCGTTTCCCTCGGGTTCGTCACCGGACTCGACTATCCGGATCCGCGCGTTGACCCGCAGAAGGTATTGCAGAGCTTCAAGCAGCATCCCTTCATTGCGTCGTTGCTCGAGGGCGGAAAGATGATCCGTTATGGGGCGAAATCGCTTCCCTACGGCGGATGGAACTCAATTCCCCCGGTCGCAGGCGATGGATGGATGATCGTTGGCGATTCGGCCGGCTTTCTGAACTCGCAGCGACTGAAGGGGATTCACCTGGCGATCAAAAGCGGGATGCTGGCTGCCGAAACGGCCTACGAGGCATTGCGCAAGAATGAATTCTCGTCTTCGATGTTAGGAACCTACCAAAAACGAGTGGAAACCTCGTGGATTGAGCAGGAACTCTATCCGGTACGCAACTTCCATCAGGGATTTGAACACGGCTTTCTGCGTGGAATGATTCATGCGGGCCTGCAGCAGGTCACCGGCGGTATGGGTTGGGGCAACAAGTACACCAACGTTGCCGGATATCAACGGATGAAGTCGCTGGAGAAAGTTCCCGCCGATGGCGACGGTCGCAAGCAGCTCATTGATTGGGCCAAGGGAGATGGCAAGCTAACCTTCGACAAGCTGACGGACTTGTATCACTCCGGCACGCGCCACGAAGAAGACCAGCCGGCGCACCTGGTGATCCACGACACGAACATCTGCAATGAGCGCTGCATTAAGGAATTCGGCAGTCCCTGTCAGCATTTCTGCCCGGCTAACGTCTAC
>DASTGW010000099.1:0-6841 GCA_035718705.1 Terriglobales bacterium
AAAGATCCGACCCTCACGAACGATGGTGTTTTACTAGCGCAGCCGTGGTGTGATGCCTCTTCAGCAACTCCAATGCGAGAAGGAACAACAAGAGGGTTGCCACGTTGATGCCGAGGGTGAGCATGGCGGGCAATGCAAAAATAAACATGCAACTCAGGATGCCCATAAGTCCTAGGAGTACCGGAACCCAGAGGAAACGGTCCGCCAGATTGGTGGTTACGAAAACCCCAATCGCAACCATCCAGACTGCGAGAAGCACTGTGGCTCGCTCGCCATCCAGCACCCAAAATAGACCCAGAGAATCTGCTCCACCTAATCCACGTGACAGAAATCCGATCATAGCCAGCCTCGATTCATGGGCCCAGTGGCGAGACGTCCGCGGACCCGCGCAATGGCACACGATCAGTCTCAGATGTTTTAACGATTAAGACTGGTCAAAAGTGAACAGTTTTAGCTCTAAGCGGCAAGCCTTTCATAGGTGAATGGCCAGTTTCCGGAACTGGCCATTCTGCGCGGCTCATTAACTTAAGGCGTTACCTGTGATTCCGAGAGACATTCCCGTTGTAGCTTTGCTGATAGGACTGCTGGTATGCAGCGCGGTATTGTTTTTCGTAATCGCTCTTACTGCCGTAACTGGAATCGTAGCCGCGGTCAGGGTGCTCATATCCAAGACCATACTTCATAGCTCGACCTGCGTCACGGTCGTTGCGTCCGTCGGTGCTGCCGTCCCGAAGACCTGCCTGATAGCCGGGGGTTTGATTCTGCTCGGCGCCATACCGCTGATTCTCGTTGCGATCCGGACGGTTCCGCCAATCGCCATCTCGGTCTGTTCCTCCGTTCGCATACCCGTGCTTGTAGGCTTTCTGGTAGGCCGCACGGTACTCCTGCTTGTACGTCTGTTTATCGCCGTAGCTGGAGTTATAGCCTCGGTCAGGGTGTTTGTAGCCAGCACCATATTTCATGGCTCGGCCGGCATTGCGGTCATTGCGACCGTCGGTGTTGCCATCGCGATATCCCATGCGATATCCAGGCGTTCGATTCTGATCGTCTCCATATTGCAGACCGTCGTCGCGATCAGGACCATTCTGGTTGCTGTTTTGATAACCGTAGTCATAGCCACGTTGGTATGCGCGGCGATCGTAGTCGTTATCCGAGGGAACGCGATATTGCTGCGCTCGACGATTAGCCCTGTCCTCTTGCCCTTGGCTCACCCCACGCTGGTAGCTTTCGTTGTTAGTGAGGTTGCCGTTCTCGTTTGCGTCGCGATGCCTTTGTTGGTCATGATCCATGTCTTGTTGGGACTGAGCAGCGAGAACTGCCGGAGTTCCAAACACCGTGATGGCAACTGCCAGAGCAGTTGCCCAAATTCCTGTACCTATTTTGATTGTCATTGTTGAGACTCCGATTTCTCTGTGAGGAAGTGCCGGAAGCCGAATTTGGGGTTGATACACCGATGACTTCCAGCCAAAACGATGCGCAGCAAAGGCGATTATCGCGACATCGTGTCAACCGATTGATTTCGCCTGAGTACATGTTTATCCCCCAGGTGATCGAATGTCTGATCTCCATTGCTCACATTGAAATCAGGAAATCGACAGAGGAGCCTCTGCAGTTTCGTGTTGCACTTGGTCAGTATTGCTCAGACGCGAGTTCCCGCTGATGGCAGGATGGGCGAGTTGTGGGAACCTGAGCAGCCAACCTGATATTCACGAGCACGGGCTGTCACCCACTTCGTCAGAGAGGTGAACGCCATGGCAGACTCTAAGCCCCTGGTTCTTGTTGTCGACGATGAGCAAAGTGTTCGCGAGAGCACGGCACTTTTGCTGAGGGCTTCTGGATACGACGTCAATACTGCCGAGCATGGATTCGATGCGATTCTGCAGCTGAGACGAACAACCCCCGACCTCATCATCTCCGATCTCAACATGCCACAAATGTCAGGATTCGAGTTCTTATCCGTAGTGCGACGCCGCTTCCCGGAGATTCCCGTAATTGCGATTAGCGGCGCCTACGAATCAGGGGATCAGGTCCCGGGCGGAGTGATTGCCGATGCCTTTTATGCCAAGAGCGGACATCATCCAGAGATGCTCCTGCGGACGGTCGCCGAGTTGATCCGAACCGCGTCGGTCCGGGCGATCAATCATCACCGGCAGTCAGCGCCAGTCTGGGTGCCACGTAATGGAAAAGATTCGCACGGCGTTCCCTTTATCGTACTTACCTGCACCCAATGCCTGCGGTCATTTCCACAGAACGTAGTTCGTGAAGATATCCAGGAGATCCAGGAAACACCGTGCCTTTTCTGCGCCAATCCAGTCCGATACATCATTGACTTCTCTCTCGCCGTCTATTCGCCTAACGCAATGGCAGCGAGAGCAGATTCTCCAGAAAACGTTAGAACCTAGAGGTGCTCAATTCAAAGTAGAGGCTCTTATGGAATCAGAACTGAGTGTGGAGCCGCGGTTACTTCCTGAAGCCCTGTTATTCACGCCTCAACTTGTTTATCGTGCCTGTCGCGCACCGAATCTGGAGGAGAAGAACAAGGCTCTTCACGAACTCGCATTGTGCCTTGTCTCGAATCCAGATGGTTTCCTCGACCGCCTGGTGGAAGTGGCATTGAAATTATGCGATGGAGATACGGTTGGAATTAGCCTCACCACGTCACTGGAAACGGGTCACGTGACACCTGCTCGGCTACCAACGGCCATGGAATCTTCGGCGTCAGTATCGGGATGGTCGCGGCTCACACTTGTGACTGAGATAGTGATCGGAATCGCGGCAATTGAGCAAGCACTTGTGACACTTGATCGAACCTTTCACTGGAGTGTGAGGTCTTTTCACAACGCCGTGTTTCGCGGTCTCTCTGGGTGGGTTCATTTACTTATCATACGCGCTAAAGCGTCAGCCATGGTTTCATAAAAGTGGGTCGCATTTGTTGTGAAAGCGACTCCAGCAACATAGTCATTCGTGGTCAATATTGACCAGCCGAATTCGTCGCGATCTGTCAGCTTGTTTAGGACTATGAAGATCAACTCCCGTGCTTCTAACGAAGTGACAATTCTCGACATAAATGGGCGCATCGTTCTGGGCGATGAGATTGCCATCTTTAAGCAATCGATAAGCACGCTCATTGACAGTGGCCGAAAGCGCGTCCTGCTGAATCTGCGAGATGTCCCCTACATTGATAGTTCAGGGATAGGCGAGCTGGTTTCGGCATTTACCAAGATTCGTAATTCGGGCGGAGAACTAAAGCTGCTGAATTTGGCTCCCAAAGTCCGGACACTCCTGGAAATCACCAGGCTATACACTGTCTTCGACGTCAAAGAGGACGAGGCCGCCGCTATCCTTTCCTTTTCTACGACTCTCCAGATGTAGCCCACCCTCATGCTCCTGAATAACGATTTCTGAGCTTTTTTGACCAGCACGGCGGATAGCGGTCTAGTACCTTTTGTGTCAGTTGCACGCCGATCCAAGCTGAATATGTCTGACATTGCTCCTATCACTTTCGATCATGATGGTTTGTTCAAGAGAATGAAGGCCCAAGCGACCACTCAGGATTATCACAACAAAGAACCAATTTTTGCGCAGGGCGACAAGGCAGATGCTCTCTATTACATCCAGCATGGGAATGTGAAACTGACTGTGGCATCTACCACAGGGAAGAAAGCCGTAATCGCCTTCCTGCGGCATGGTGACTTTTTTGGTGAGGGTTGCATGGGAAAGAAATCGCTCAGGACTTGCACCGCGGTGGCGATTGAACCCTCCACCATCTCCCGCGTGAAAAGGGCAACTCTCGTCCGCATCGTTCACGAGGATTCCGCTTTCGCGAAGCTCTTGATTACCTATTTGTTGTTTCGTATAGCGCGAATCCAGCACGAGTTTGTGGATCAAATATTCAGCTCAAGCGAAAAACGATTGGCCAGAATTCTGCTCATGCTGGCAGATTTCGGGCTGGTGTCGGAACCGGAACCGGTCTTGCTGAAGGTAAGCCAGCAGACGCTTTCCGAAATGGTAGGCACAACGCGGTCCAGAATCAGTTACTTCATGAACCGCTTCCGGGAGATGGGACTGATTGATTACAACGGTACCGTGAAGGTGCACTCCGCACTGCGAGCCTACCTCCTCGAAGAGTAATAGCCGGTATTTTCATCAATAAAACAGTCAAACGTTCGTCTCCGGGCAGCCACTGGACTGAGCAGTATTGCTCAGAAGTTGCCGCCGGAAGCCCTTAGCTTAGTGATAGAGCCCTCCGGATAACTACCAAGAGACGGCAATGTCAATCATGGCAAGAACTGACGACGTTCATCAGCAACCCGAGGGTTTGAAGACGCGACTCGCTGCATTCATGTGCAAGGTCAGGTCGAGCATGAGCATTATGAAGAAAGCTTTCGAACATGAGGGAGACGGCTCGCGATCCCGTGAGCGAAGCGCCGAGCGACTGCGAGACGAAGAGGCTTGGTCGCAAATGGACGGTGAAGGCTGTCCGAATGTCTCGCAGGCTTATGCGCGGCAGGACCCGATCAACCACTCGGACAAGGCCGCTTCAGCTCCAGTGGTCAGGTGATGTGCAATGGATCATCCGCTCAGAACTCTGCTCTTTGAATTGTTCGTGGAGCCGCCGCTGCGTTTTTTCGGTTTCGCTTGGAGGCCCACACACCGAACCGGGACTGCCTTGCTGGAGCCCGCCCCCAAGGAACCGGCGGCAGAGACTAACGGATGTTGAGCAAATAAGGATTCGCCGTCATGCGTTGTCATTGGGAAAAATCAAAGTACTAGGACCAATCTACAAGGAACGTGGGGATTAAGAGCGGCCTAAGGAAGAAGGAGGGAACTATGACATCTTTCACCAACTCGGAAGGCCAACAACCGGCTCGGCTCGAGTCAGCACTGAAAAATGCGGTAGTCGAAAGTTGGGATGAGTTGATGCCGGATTCGAAGTCTGGATTAATCCATATCGAATACCAAACCCGGCCCGATGGTTCCCTCGATTTTCTCTTTATCTGGGCATCTAAGATCAGGGGCTACTGGAATTTGGTCTGTGAGTTATGGACGCGGCCCCTCTGGTCTCATGTTGCTGGTATACGGTTGGGTAACGATTACCACGACCCAGCTTTCACCAGCAGGCTCGAGCTTGTAATAGCACATCAGAACGAGTACGCAACGCTGCCGTGTGGGCGCGGATTGATCCAAGTATATCCGCCAGGGGACGTGGAATGGACCGAAGCCACACACCGGAAGAAGGCGGGTCACAGCCATGATCCTTCCCTCTCCGTGAGAAAGCCCGTCGCTGCATAAGGGCAAAGGGGAAGCTCCTATGGAAACGTCTCTACTTTTTACAATCGAGGTAAGCGCCCGCCCAAAGTATTCGGGTGACGGCAACAACGAATTTTATACAGCCCAGGCGATCGCTCGAAATGGGGATCCGTTGTTGTATCACGGAGAAAGTGCAACGCTGTCGGACGCTTTGCAGCAGGTGGTAGACGCGGTGAAGAAACAGCAAAGCCGGCAGGCAAATCTGCCGGTTCTGTACAGCTCCGAGAAAGATCCTGTACCCCTGTTCAAGCGGTTTTGCAGAGCCATCTCGATTCGCTAATTCGACGTGTTCTTGAATATCTTGGCGTCGTGCGAACGATAGATTTTCTGTTCCGCCGTGGAAAGTTGGAAACAATGAAAGATGCCTTCGGCTCCGTAGTTGGGCCATGTGTCGGCGTGCGGAACGGCAGTCCATAGAGTTCAAATCAATTTGGTTGAGGCACAGAATGGGTGAGGATCTGAAGAGCGATCGGAGAATTTGGTTGAAGCAGAGGATCACTGCGTCGATGGAAGAGCTGCGTCAACTGCACATGAAACCAACATTGGACGACTTCCAAAATTTCTGGAGCAAGAAATTGGAGAGCAGCTTGGATACCCTGCGGCAGGAATTGCGGGTACTCGAGGGAACAGCTTCGTCACCTTCGCAAACTTGAAGATTCCACGTTTGGCAACTAGATGGGCAAGATCGACGTGCCATTCAACGCGTCCGCTTTGGCGGACGCGTTTTTTGTGGGCGATCGAGATCTTCGCTCGCGAGGAATCACTTCTAAGGAAAGTGCAGTGGCGGTACAATGAAATCCATGAAGGAAACGTTGGGGATTTCGGCGCAGATCGCGGCCGGAAGTGTGTGGAATGTACGGACCCCCTTCAAGACCCCCTTCGCTTGCATTGCACTGAGAACAGTGCATGTAAACAACTGATTCTAAACGCGAAAGTGGCGGAATTGGCAGACGCACCAGACTTAGGATCTGGCGCCGCAAGGCGTGGGGGTTCGAGTCCCCCCTTTCGCACCATCCTTGCTCTTCCTGTTCATCCTTGCCCGGGCAGCTAATGATCCCTAATCCCCTACTCTCGGGCGAAAATGGCCCGCGGACTAAATGTTTTCCGCCATTCTGATCGTGCTCCTATCGCTTCACGATATTCTGCAGCTCGCCCGCGACCACTCGCACCATTCAGGTCCCCCCAGCTTACTATCGGGTATATCGCTATAACTTCGCCTACTTCCTGAACGCCTTCTTCCCGTCCACGCCAACCGACACCACTACACCGATCGGAGCGGCTGAGAATGCGCACGAGATCACCACTCGCGATATGTCGACATTCCTGTTCCCGAGCGTCTACCTGTACTCCGGCAGCAGCTGCTGCACTCACTGCTTCCACAGCTATGATTGCGAGCCGGGCGACGCCTCCAAGAACCAGTTGGAAAAGCATTACGTGGTGAACGATTCCGCATGGGCGAGCCTGGGACCTTTCGGCGCTTCCAGAACGTCACCGCCATGAGCCACGAGACCGCTGAAAGCTACAACGACCC
>DASTGW010000100.1:0-5105 GCA_035718705.1 Terriglobales bacterium
AACGGCGACGATGACCATCACAAGCGGCCGCCCAGCTCCAACCGTCCATTCTGATCGGAACAAAGTAGGGACTACTTCCTGCGATAACGATGGAACTGGTGATCTCCCACTTTTCGACAGCTAACCCATGTCCAGTTCGACATGTTTTCTTTCATGAATCCCGGTCCCTCAAATGTCGTTGGACGAAGCCTGGTCTTGTCGAACTCTGTGAGAACCTGCTCCTGGGGCGCTGAATGTCCCACTTCCACCGGTGACACAGTCACAAATTTCTCGTCAATAAGTCCCGCCTTCGCCATGCTTCCGTAAAGAGTGGGACCTCCTTCGCAGAGAAGGTGCGCAATCCCCAGTTCTTCCCTGAACTTCTTCACCATCAACTGCAGGTCAACTCGCGGCCATTCTCCGCACGGGACGACAGTCACCTTGGGATGCTTCTGTGCTCTCAGGCCTGATGCACCGGCCGTCGTGGTCACCACATAGGAATCCACTTCTTCACTGTCAAAGACTCGAAATTCGGAGAGCTTGATATGTGCCGAATTCGAAACAAAGATGTTTTTCAGCTTTGCGCGTCCAAGCTTTTCCCGCAAGGACAATAAGGTGGGTTCCGCGATCCTGAAGACCGGACCTCGAGGATTGCCCATGTAGACGCGTTCGTATTCCAGCGTGTGGACGCCCATTACCACTGCATCGGCGTGCGCCCGGAGCAGGTCCATCAACCAGCGATCTTCGGGTGATTGTGAAATGTGGCTGCCCGAACCGTTCTTTCCCAGTAAGGAGGTAATCCCGTCCAGGGATTGCACGAAGTTCGAATAAATCCATGGGCGGTCTGCGGGAGCATCCGGAAAGCCCAGGTTTCCATAGGGCCTATAAGCATCACTCTGTACCCGACTCGGTTCACCGTGATCGAACAGTATTTCGAAATCCCGCATCTCAGCACGCGCCTTTGATTTTGCACTCTTCTCGCATAGCCACGCTTCGATCGCTTTATTACGGTTCCGACTCCAACTCATCTTTGGACCTCTGCAGCAACTCCCGCATGCCGGGTGCGAGTTTCGGATAATCCAGATTCATCTCCAGCATCACGTCTATGACGGCGGCACTCACCACCAGCCGCGTAAACCATTTATGGTCTGCTGGAACCACGTACCAGGGCGCGTGCTTCTTGGCAGTAGCTCGAATGGCTTCTTCATAGGCGTCCTGGTAGTCGTCCCAGCACTGCCGCTCCTTCACATCGGCGGGCGAAAACTTCCAGTTCTTCGCCGGCTCCTCGAGTCGCGCCAGGAATCGTCGCTTCTGCTCCTCCTTGGAGACGTGCAGAAAAAACTTGCATACCTTGGTGCCATTTCGCGCCAGGTGCAGTTCTAAGGCGCTCATGTCTTCGTAGCGTTCTTTCCAAATTCGCTTGCTGATCAACTCATCCGGAAGCTTTTCTGTCGCAAGGATTGCCTCGGAATGCACTTTCACGACAAGTGCCTCTTCGTAGTAAGAGCGGTTGAAGATACCGATTCGCCCACGCTCCGGCAGACAACGAATGCAACGCCACAAGTAGTCGTGGTCGAGTTCTTCCGAGGACGGTTGCTTGAACGAGTACACCTGCACGCCCTGGGGATTTACCCCGGACATCACGTGCTTGATGGTGCCATCTTTCCCTGCGGCGTCCATGGCCTGGAAAATCAGCAATAGAGACCAGCGATCTTGCGCGTAAAGTTTGTCCTGCAAGGTGGCCAACTGCTCCACTCCTTGTTGCAGGAGTGTTTGCGCCTCATTCTTGAAGCCGGCTTTCAAACCGCCCGTATCGGCGGGATCGAAGTCTTTCAACCGAAAGCCCTTGCCCTTGTCCACTCGAAACTGCCGGGACAACTCCAGCATTTTCTTCAACGGCTTCATTTAGCCTCCGCGATTTCAACACCGAAGACTACTCCAGCAGCGCTCTCTTTACGACCTTTACGACAACGGGTTAGAATCGAAACAGGCCGACGTAGCTCAGTTGGTAGAGCAGTCGATTCGTAATCGACAGGTCATCGGTTCAAGTCCGATCGTCGGCTCCAGATACACTTCCTGCCCCGAATTTCTTAGCATTTTTCCGTGTTGATTCTGTTTGCAATCAGCAGCAACTTGGGTATAGTTGCGCTAACATCATTGTTAACTTGGGTCCCCCGATGAAGATCCTGGCCGTTGACGACAACGAAGCCCATCTTTATGCCTTGGGACGCATTCTCGAGAATGCGGGGCATGAAGTTTTTGCCGCGAGTACCGGCGCTGCGACTCTGGAGATTGCCGGCCGCGAACTACCTCAAATAGTACTGCTGGACATCAACCTGCCCGACATGACGGGATTCGAAGTCTGCCAGCGCCTGAAGGCTGACGCTCGCACCAGCCGCGCCGCCATCATCTTTCACACCGCGACCCACGCTACCTCTGTCGCGCGCAGCCAGGCGGAAAGCCTGGGAGCGAGTTCGTTCCTGACCTACCCGATCAATTCCGAACACCTTTTGAGTGTCATTGAGGGCAGCGCCGCGCGCATTCGCCACTAAGCCCTCCAATTCCTTCGCAGCTTGCGGCATGTCCTGCCTTTCCGTGTATAAGATTAGCTAGATATTTTCGGGAGCAGTTGTAACTTCATGGGCGTTCTTTGGCAGGGCGACAGGTTGGATCCGGAGAGCATTGTGATGATCCTGGAGCGCGAACGGCGCGCCTGGGTCGAAGCTGCCAATGCCTTTGAACGACTCAAGCCTTCGCTGGTGAGCGGAGCCGCCACCACGGAAGTGACCAATCACGTGCATGCTTGCCGCGCCCGGGCTGAAGCTCTGAAGAGGTTCGTCGCCCGTTTGTGCGAACAGTTCAACCTGCCCGAAGACTTTGCGGACCGTAAGACCTGAGTTCGCGAAAAACATCCCTCCTCCATGCCCCTCTCCTGCTGGCTTAGCTCTCAAGCCGCCGGAACCTTCTTCAGCTTGTCCCGCGTCACCGCGAACTGGATCGCACAGTCATGCTGGTTGAATTCAGAGGTAATGGTCCCCAACTCTGCCGGAGTTGGCGGTGCGTCGTGCGGCATGTGCATGAAAAGCTTATGACATAGCGTACATTCCCAGCAGAACACCACCCCCTTCAAAGAGAAGGCCGGTGACAGTCTTCTGAACGAACGTAAGTCTCCCAACAGCATAGAACGCCCCTGTTCTATAAAATGCACACGTTTTTTTAACTTGTCGGTTAGAACGTTTCTCATGGGACGCACCCTTCCCTGCTTCGGTTGGCTCAAAATCGTGGGCTCCAGAAGGACCATGTCCTTCCGGTTCTCAGGCTGCGTCGGGGTCTAGATTGCCCTTTTTTGTCAGGTATTTAGGGGCGTCACTCCTGTGATTCCCCGTCCTTTGGCACATTGCTGCTGGTTCCGGCAGCCCCGTATAATCGCCCTACTCTGGTAGATGTCTCGAAGTGTTGGATACGGAATCCGCGCACGTTTCGCCCAGGTCCGGTGCGCCAAGAAAAGGAATCACTATGTTTTCCTGGCGGCTGACCATGCAAAGAAATGAGTGCCGTACCCACATCGCTCTCCGCGCCTCCCTCTTCCTCGCACTGACTGTCGTTATGCCCTTGTCTCTGAAGGCCGGTACCGGCTCCATCACGACCGTGGAAGAAAACGGCCGCAAGATTTTCGTGAACGCCGAGACTCCGCAGGAGACTGCCGTGAACCGCGCCGCAGTGCGCGCCAGCAGCCGTTATATGTATTGGAGCTCCTCCGAGAAGCGCTGGAAGGCCGTTCCCAGTCCGTCGGCCGCCGCTCTCAGTGCAGCACGCAGTGCTGCGGCTGAAGTTGCGAGTTATGTCTCCACCCAGCCCAAGCGCTCTGGAGCAGCCCAGGACGAAAATCCTAATTATCGCCATCTCACCAGCAGCTACCAGGTGAGCTCCGCCGAAGTCGACAAGGCAATCGACGAAGCTGCCGCGAAGCACAATGTGGATCCCAACCTGATCCGCGCCGTCATCAAGGTGGAATCGAACTTCAACGCCCGTGCTGTATCCCGCAAGGGCGCCATGGGACTGATGCAGTTGATGCCACAGACGGCGCGCAGTTTGAACGTGACCAACCCGTTCGACCCGCACCAGAACGTCGACGCCGGTGTCCGTCACTTAAAAGAACTTCTGAACCACAATCGCGGAGACGTGCGTCTGACCCTGGCCGCCTACAACGCCGGACAAGGCGCCGTTTTGCGTAACAACGGCATTCCTCCGTACCGCGAAACCCAGGATTACGTTAAAAGAATCAGTGAGCTGTATAGCCGTGGCACTGCTCCGGGCACTCGTTTATTCACGTACTCGGCGGCGCCCATTCGTATGTCTAGAAACACTAACGGGGTTCTCAGGATTTCAAATACCGAATGACCAGGGACTCGCACCAGGCCGTCTCCGCAACACCCAGTCTTCGTCAGTGGCTTACTGCTCTGCTGATCGCGGCTCTTCTCTCCGGCTCCAGTTTCGCAGCGACCGTCGCCCAGAAAAAACAGATTGCCCGCACCCAGTTTGAGACCGCCGAACGCATGCGCGAGGCCCTGAACGGCCGTCCCGAGAAGCAGCGCAAAGAGTCTGACTACAAGCAGGTTATCGAAGCCTACCGCAAGGTCTATTACACGGCCCCCAGTTCCAACAAAGCCGACGCAGCGGTTGTCGCACTGGCTGAACTCCTCGCCGAAAAAGGCCGCGCCTTCAAGAACGAAGCCACCCTGACCGACGCCATCGGACAATACGAGTTCCTGCGCAAGGAATACCCCGGCAGCAAGTATCGCGTTCAGGCTCTCTTCACGATGGCGCAGATCTACAAAGACGACCTGAACGACACGGCCAAGGCCAAAGAGACGTTCCAGGAATACCTGAAGCACTATCCGAACTCGCAACTCGCGCCCGACGCCCGTGCGGCGCTGAAGGAATTCGAGCAACCGGCAGAAGCGGCGAAGTCTCCCGGTCCAGAGAAAGCGAAAGCCGCTGCCAAGTCAGCGCGGAAAGAAGAGCCGAAGACCGAGCCTGCTCCTGAGAAAGCTCAGCCCGTCTCCGATGCCAAGACCGAAATAAGGTCGGCCGAAGTCAAGGAAGTTAAGCAGCCCGCTGACGAG
>DASTGW010000101.1:0-7081 GCA_035718705.1 Terriglobales bacterium
TCAAGGAAGCCAAAACGATGATTGCACTAATCCACACCAAGTGTCGCAAGCAGGTCCTCCATTTCTTCAGGGCCGATCAACAGTTGCCGACCTTGTTCCATCAGTTTCTCGATTTCGTCGAAGGCGCGGAAGAGGCGCATCTTGGCCGAGGCGTAACGTTCGGCGTCGACGAGTTTGCGACCATGCTGCGCTTCCCAGTCGGTGATCGCATGGTCCAGCAGGAAGACGCTGACGGCAAAGGTGGTCTTGCGATCTGCGCTTACGTCGAAGATGTATTCGGTCGCGGGGCTGTCGAGGGCGCGCCGTTGGCCGACGAAGTAGTACTGGTACACGTATCCGGTTTCGCCGGTGTACGTTTTGAGGCGGCGAACGGTCATGGCGTTCCGGGCGAGATCATGGCGCGACCGTAGGGCGATGAACGGCCGAGGCGATCGAAGTAGGAGTAAGCGGCTTCAGCGATTTCGCCGATGGCGTCTTCGCCTTCCTTGTCGTCCTTCAGGTAGGTGGTCATCACGGCGATCACGAATGGACGATTCTTAGCGTAGACGACACCGAAGTCCGCGCGCACGGCATCGAGTTCGCCGTCTTTATCTGCTACGCGGATTGATTCACCAAGGGTGCGCTGGATGGGGCTGTTCTTCCTGGTGCTGAGCAGTTTGAGCAGGTCGTCGGTGAGCGGTTTGTTGACGACCTTGCCGCGATAGATGGCTTCCATCAGCAGCATGAACTCGCGCGGCGTGGCCAGGTTTTCGCGGCCTTCCTTGGCGGCATTCACGTCCATCATCTTGCGCTGAAGCTTGGTTTTGGTCAGCGACATCGATTGCAGAAACGAGTTCACGTTCTGCATGCCGACTTTGTCGATCAGCACATTGGTAGCGGCGTTGTCGCTGACGGCGGCGACCATCTGGGCCAGGTCGCGAAGCGTGAGCTTGGTCGCGCCGGGCGTGAGGCCGTTGAAGATGGAGCTGTCTTCCACGTCATCTTCGGGACGAACGGTATAGATGTCGGTGAGATTCAGCTTGCCCTGTTCCGCCTGTCGGTACAGTTCGCAGAGCATCGGGACTTTGATGGTGCTGGCGGTCGGGAAAACTTCGTCGGCGTGGTAGAGGATGGTGTCGCCGCTGGTGAGGTCGAGGATTGCGACGCCAACGTAGCCGTCGAGCCGGCGATCGACATCCTTAATCGCTTCTTCCAACTTGCCATGCATGCCGCGCTGTTTTTCCGGCGTGGTGGTTGTTTGGGCGACGGAGATAGAACAAAGCAATAACAGCGACAGCAACCATTTCATCGACGGGCCCCTTTATGAGCAGGCCATTATAGCGTTGCGCCGGAATTGGACCGGCAGCTGTTCTGGGATCCGGGACGCGGGCGCAAGAATCTGCTAAGGACGAGGACGAGTTCGCCTGCTGTTGTAGGGCTATGCAGGACGACAGCGTCGGTTTCCATCAGCAGAGGACGAAACGAGTCACGGCCTGAAGATACAAGCGCTATCGTCTTTCGGACATTACGCATCGCGCCTCGCAGGAATTCCGATGTCAACTGGCCAGCTTCGACCGTATCGAGGTCGAGGATGAAGATGTCCCACTTCTGACTGGTGGCGCTTACGGTGAGGGAGGTAAGTTGAGTAACCTCAAAGTTAAATTCAGGGAAAGCTTGTGTCACTCCACTCATGAGATGGGCATCACTGGTGACGCATAGCACACGTAACATTCGGCAACCGTAGCGCACTTTCAGCGGTTCACCACAAAAATGCCACTGAATTCCGTTTTTCACAAACCCATTTCAGAACGAGTTGCATTTTTTGACTGAACGGATAATTTTTTAATCGTGCGGGAACGCTCTCGCGAGACGAAAATCCGCTGCACGGGTTATTCTGGTAAGACATGCACAATGGAACCCCAGATTTTGCGCCGCCCCGGAGCCTCGCCATACCTTGGTGGAAGTCGATTGTTCGCCAGGTGCAGGAGAGTTCCGCGCTGAGAAAGCTGCCGCCGTTGCAACTTACTTCGCGTCCGGTGAATGTGGGGATGGTGCTGGGGGACCAGTTGGCAATGCCGTGGTATCGCACGGTGTTCACCAATTTGGGTGACGTAATCTCACCGGAGACGTTGCCACCGCTGGAGTTACAGTCACCGCCGGAAGATGTGGGCGAGTTGCTTGGCGACCAGATGGCGCGTCCATGGTGGACATCACTGCTGCGGAACGTCGCCGATGCAATTGCTCCGGAACGCATGCCGGCGTTGGCGTTATCGTCGTCGCCGGTAGCACCGCCGAATTCTTCGGATTACCTCTACGCACCCCGCTGGTCGGAACTGCTGACGACGCCGAAAATCTTTTATCCGGACAAGCCACGTCCGGAAGAGCGCTTCCATGGATTTGTGTTCGAACCAGCGGCTACGGTTACCAAGCAACAGCCGGTGAATCCAGAGCGCCTGAATGCATTACGCGAGCTGACCGCACAGAAGAAAAAGGAACTACGCTTTGCTCACCTGCGTGAGGCGATCTGGGTTAGCTGTGTGGCTACCGAAGTAGCGTTCCTGGTGGTGTACTGGCTGAAAAGCTAGTCCAGATCGCCGCTCCACCTGCGTTGCAGAGCCGAGAACTACCGTAGAATGGATGCATGGCTACGCCTCGCATAGATCCCGGAATCGACGACTATCTCCGTAAGCGATTAATGCCTGTAGAAGGCGCGATTCCGCATGTTGCCGGAATCGAAATGTACGGAAATTCCGTGCCGGCTGGGACGGTAGGCGGAGATCTGTTCGAGTACATCAACTTCCAGCAGCGTTACGATATCGACGCGCGCATCGCAAGGGCGAACCGGCTGGCAGAGGAGTTCCTGGAACCCTTGCCTCCAGGAGCCGAACCACGCAACTCGGTGGACGATCACGTGGAGTGGCTGCAATCGCGCCCGGGATTCACGCCGGAGGTTGCAACCGCGTACCGCAAGGCTCGAAGCTCAGAACAGGTGCGTGTCGCCGAAGACCTGCACGAGCTCTATTCGACGGCCGGAGTACTGCTGGTGGACGCGCAGGGTCACGGCATCATCTCGGCGAAGATTGCCTCTACGGTGCACGATACGTTTCACTCACTCATGCTGTCGGAACTCGATCGATGGGGCAAGACGACACCTCAACTATTCGAGAAAATCAACCTTCGACTGGCGCAGTCGGTCACAGCACGTAATGCACTGGGAAGAAGTGAGAGCGATAATCCGCGTGAAATCGCGACGATGCTCTACGGTGAAGTGCACCCGTATGGGTATTTTCGCTTCGTAAACTTTGGGCATCCGCCACCACTAGTATTCTCGGCGGAGTTCCGACGTTTCGTGGAAATCGATCGTGAGCGCATGGTGCAGTTCCTGGCCCTGGGTCTGCAGTTACCTGAAGACCTTCCGGACAGAAATCGCTATTACTCGATGGCATTGCGCAAGCACCGTATCAATAACGCCGACGTGGCCGAGATCACGCTGATGAGTCCGGGGGACATTCTTTTCCTGTTTACCGACGGCGTGTACGACGGTTACGACGATGATGAACGCGAGCGGCTCGAGCGCGTGATGCAGGATGTGTACAGGCAGCCGGCCAAGGAAATTTGTAATGCCATCATGGAATACGCGGTGCGTCGGGATGAGGTCATGCGGCAGGCAGGCGAGGGCGACGTAGTGGACGACAAAACGGTGTTCATCATCAAGCGATCCTGAAGGTTTTCACCACAGAGACAAGAAACGTTCTTACTGAGAACATTCAGGCCGCTGTGGTTCGGAGAACTCATTCTTCTCCGACCTCGCCGTCTTTGTTTTCTTAAACTTCGCTGCAGACGCGACATTTGCAAAATAAACCTATGCATCTGTGATTTCGCTCACAGCGCCATGTGCGTGCTCCGTCCTATCGTGTCGGCCATGAAATCTAACTTTGCGGTTACTGATCCTGTTCCAGCATTGCTGGATGAGCTGGTGGATGGCCTGAAGCTGCTGTACGAATGCCGTCATCGTGGAATCGCCGACACTGATCGCCTACTCGCTTCCATTGAGGATACGATGGACCTGATCGAGCGCTATCGTCTCAGTCCTTACAAAGAGCTCGTGCTTAGTGACATGAACTCCGAAGATTTTGTCACTACCGACTGGAATGAAGAACTCTCATTTGATGAAGAGGCATTGTGGGAGCGGGCGGCGCAAGCGTAGACGTTCATCAGTAGCCTGCCGCCTTGTTCACCACTCCTAGTAACGGCGCGCCCTGCAAGAAGCGGCGAAGATTTTCGCTGAACAGTCTGTACTGACGCTCCCAAAGGTTGTGCGAAAGACCGCCCTGGTGTGGCGTAATAAGTACATTGTCCATGTCCCACAAGGGGGACGCTCCGGGCAATGGCTCCTCCTCGAATACATCTAAGGCCGCTCCGCCGATTGTTCCTTTTCTCAATGCCGCGATCAATGCAGGTTCGTCGATTAACGCGCCTCGCGCAACGTTGATCAGATAAGCGTTGGGCTTCATCTTCGCGAGTGCCTCCGCATCGATCACTCTTTCCGTGGCTTTAGTAACTGGCGCGCTGATCACGATGAAATCCGATTCCTTCAGCATCGTGTTCACATCCTTGGGACCGTAGACTCGATGTTGCGAGCGCATGGGATCTTCGGGATGCAGCCAGTCCACGCCCTTCTCCACGTTGTTCCTGACGGCGATCACCCGCATTCCCATCGCGCTAGCAATACGCGCGACATATCCGCCGATTGAGCCGACGCCCACGATGCCCAGGGTTGAATCGCGCAGTTCGCGAATGGGGGGCTGCTGTTGCGTCATGGCGTCCTGTCCCCATTGATGATGTTGTTGAAACTTCACGGCGGCAGGTGTGTGCTTGGCGAGCGCGAACATCAGCGACAGGACGTGCTCAGCGACAACCGGCCCGTGCACACTGCTGGCGTTCGTGAGGATAATGTTGCTGTTGACAATTTCGGGAATGAGAAGCTGATGGATGGCTGCCGCGGTGGAGTGGATCCAGCGAAGCTTCCGGGCAGGGCGCAACTGTTCCGCTGTAAGTGACCAGCTGACTACTACTTCTGCGTCACGAATGTCGGTCTCGATGGTGTCGTAGTCTTTTCGGTGTTGAAAATCGACTTCAGGGAATTCGGATCGTAGCCTCTCTACAAACCATTCCGGGGCGGTCCAGAGCGAAAAGCGGTGTTTGAGGACGATTAGGACTTTCATAACTCACCACAGAGACACCAGAGGCACAGAGAAACAGATGTACAAATTCCGTGTCTCTGTGACTCTGTGGTTCATTTGCCGTTCTTGGGAACAAGTAAGCTGTGGCCCGTCATTTCTTTTGGTTGGGGAATGCCGAGGATGTTGAGCACGGTCGGGGAAATGTTCTGTAGCGCACCGTCGGGACGCAGTGTGTACTTCTTCGCGTCCTCGCTGACGATGATGAATGGCACCGGATTCGTCGTGTGGTACGTGTGCGGACCGCCGGTGACGGGGTCCTTCATCATCTCGGCGTTGCCGTGGTCGGCGGTGATGAGCATGGCGCCACCGTGCTGTTTGACTGCGCTGTAGATCTGGCCCAGGCAGGCATCGACAGTTTCGACGGCCTTGATCGTTGGCTCCAGTTTTCCCGAGTGGCCAACCATGTCGGCGTTGGCAAAGTTCATGATGATGACGTCGAAGGCGGTATCGTTGATCGACTTCACCACGCCGTCAGCGATGCCCTGCGCGCTCATCTCGGGCTGCAAATCATAAGTGGCGACTTTGGGCGACTGAACCAGCAGGCGATCTTCACCAGGAAACGGTTTTTCTACCCCGCCATTGAAGAAGTAAGTCACGTGCGCGTATTTTTCCGTTTCAGCGACGCGCAGGTTGCGCATGTTCACCTGGCCCATGACGTTGGCGAGGATGTTGTCGAGCGACTCGGGCGGCACCACGAACGGCACGGTGAACTTGGCGTCATACTGCGTCATGGAGACGTACTTCAGCTTCTGAGGAATCGTATTGCGTGGGATGGTTTCATCGAGCGACTCCCAGCCTTCGAGGTCGCGACCTGCATCCTTGCTCAGGCCGGTATTGCGGCATAGCGCCCGAGTGATCTGGCGCACGCGGTCGGCGCGGAAGTTGATGCAGATGCAGGAATCGTCTTCGCCGATGGTTGCCAGCGGTTCGCCTTTGTTATCCACGCACACGAACGGCAGGATGAATTCGTCGGTGACGCCCTTGTTATAGGACTCCTTGATTCCCTGCACCGCGTCGACGAAGGTGCCGCCTTCGCCTTTACCGTGAACCATTGCATCGGTGGCTTTCTTGGTGCGTTCCCAACGCTTGTCGCGGTCCATGGCGTAGTAGCGGCCAGAAACGGAGGCAATCTTGCCGACGCCATACTCGCGCATCTTTTGCTGCAGTTGCTCGACAAAGCCGGCGCCGGAATTAGGCGGTGTGTCGCGCCCATCCATGAAGCAGTGGACATACACGCGCTCGGCGCCCTGCTGCTTGCACATCTTGAGTAGCGCGTAGAGGTGTGTGTTCAGGGAGTGCACGCCTCCGTCGGAGACGAGGCCGAAGATGTGCAGCTTTCGTCCACCACTGCGCGTGTGCTTGATCGCGTCGAGAAGTACGGGGTGTTCGAAGAAGCTGCCGTTCTCGATCATCATGTCGATGCGAACGATGTCCATGTAGACGACGCGTCCGGCGCCGATGTTGAGGTGCCCGACCTCGCTGTTGCCCATCTGGCCTTCGGGAAGTCCGACAAAGCGTCCGCTGGTGTGAATGAGCGTGTTGGGGAATTCGGCGAGAAGTTTGTCGTAGGTCGGCTTGCGGGCCAGGGCGATAGCATTGTTCTCGGTCTTCGGCGAAAATCCCCAGCCATCAAGGATGGTGAGGACGAGCGGCTTCGGGCGATTGGGCATCTAGCTTGAACTCTCGTAAGTAGGTATAAGAACAGAAGATTTTAAATGATGGGGAACGACCGTCGCGGTTGTGGGTTAATAATCAGGATGGTTGTACGTCACAGAAGTGTTATGCGTCTCCGGAAACTCGTAGTTTTTCTTACTGCTGCGCTGATGGCAGGACTGTGTCTTGCCCAAGATAAGGAAGCG
>DASTGW010000102.1:0-3971 GCA_035718705.1 Terriglobales bacterium
TCGGCGGCCTCCACGATGTCGGAAAAGGAAGCATCGACCGTATCCTCGTCTGCCCAGAGCTGCACTTCTCGCATTCCCGGAGTATCGAGCAGGAGCGCGCCGCTAGACAGAAGGATCAGCCGCCGATAGGTCGTCGTGTGACGGCCCGTGCCGTCTGTCTCACGGACAGCAGCGGTCTCTTGCACGTCCTCGCCAAAGAAGGAGTTGATCAAGGTGGATTTGCCAACGCCTGAAGACCCCACAAACGCGACTGTTTTGCCGGGTTGTAGATACTGCTGCAAGGCTTCGAGGCCCTGTTTACTCTGCGTGCTGATCACGTGAACCGGAGCTGCGAGCGCAACGGCTGATGTCAGCGCTCGTCTTTCTTCGCTCACGTCTTCGTGCGCAAGATCGCTCTTACTCAGGATGACAACCGGCGCAGCTCCGCCGTCGATAGTCACGCTCAGATAGCGCTCGATCCGACGCACACTGAAATCGTGGTCCAGGGCAGTCACAATGAAGACCGTATCGACGTTGGCACAAATGATCTGCTCTTCGGTGCGTTCGCCGGCGCTTCGCCGTGATAAACGCGAGCGACGCGGCAACACCTTTGTAATGCGAGCTCGTGCAGACTCCCGCATGCGCAGCAGCACCCAGTCACCGACCGCTGGAAGATCTGCAATGGTCTGTGATCCATTCAGCATGCGTCCCGCGACCGCTGCCACGATCTCGCCGGACGCGGTAAACACTCGATAGAGGCTGCGATGTTGTGAAGAGATGCGCCCCGGAACCAGGTTCTTGTCCTCCGGAGAAAGAGCCCCAGAGAAAAATCCGTCCCAACCGTATTTCTCGAGCGCTATCCCCATGGCCAAAGCTTATCTCATCGCGGGTAACATTTACGCCTCCTCTTCATTCTCCCTTTTGATAGTTGCGCATCGACTTGTGGATTGCCTTCCAGCGCTGCTTCTCGGCTTGCGCGGCGTAAATGTCGGTCTGCCGATGCAGAAACGCGAGTTCCTTCTGCTGGCGGTGATAGCTCGAGAGACGTTCAGCATCGATCGACTCGCGGACCGCACATCCGGGTTCATGCTGATGCGTGCAGTCGCGGAAGCGGCAGTCGCGAGCAGCTTCGGCGATATCTCCGAACGACGAATGGAGTGCCTCGTCCTCGGCCCAGAGTTGGACTTCGCGCATGCCAGGCGTATCGAGCAGCATGGCTCCTCCGGGCATTGGAATCAAGCGACGGTACGTTGTAGTGTGCCGTCCCTTGCTATCCTTCACGCGAATCGCTCGCGTCAGCTGGACGTCATTCCCGAACAGCACGTTAATCAGGGTCGATTTCCCAACTCCCGAAGATCCGATGAAGGCGACGGTGCGGCCCGGTTTCAGGTAACGGTGAAGTTCAACCACGCCTTCGCCGGAATGCGCGCTGACGAGATGCAGAGCCGAACCCCGCGCGATCGATTCCGCCGACAACCGTTTGCCTTCCGCGTCTTCGGCCACATCGCACTTGTTCAGCACCAGCACCGGAATGGCACCGCTCTCGTGCACAAGACTGAGATAGCGCTCCATTCGCCGCACGCTGAAGTCCGCATCCAGCGCAGTCATGATGAACACCGTGTCCACGTTGGCGGCCAGGATCTGCTCTTCGCTGCGCTTTCCGGGAGCGCGGCGAGAGAGCTGCGTGCGTCGGGAGAGCACGCGATGAATCACTGCTCGCGCTTGCTCCCGGCGTTGCAGAAGGACCCAGTCGCCAACTGCAGGCAATTCACTGCTGCTCAGCGCGAAGTTTCGCAGTCGTCCGCTGACGTTCGCGACAACTTCACCCGTGTCAGTCAACACGCGATAAAGACCCCCGTGTTGCGATGAAACGCGTCCAGGAATAAAAGTTGAGTTGCTTTCCAGTTGCTGGGAAAAGAATGGTCCCCAGCCGTATTTCTCTAATGACATGCGAATGCTCCGTGGCGACACACGTCGCCGGCTCAAGTTGTGAGTTTTGGGTATACGGAGACACGTCCGCGGTGTGCTGATTCCCACATCCGCTCAGCGAACGCGAGAGATCAACGGCGCGGAAACTAGAGAACTTCTTCCGGCATGGAGAGGAATGTCATAGGCCGGAGATAGAATGCCGCAAGTTCTCCGGCCAGGCAAGAAGTGATTTCAGCGGCCCATAAGCCGCGCAACCGAATCGGCAGCCTCAGCGTGGATCGACCAGTTGACGGCCTTGATAAAGATGTCCGGGAACAGGCCAATGCCAATCGTTCCAATCGCCGAAATCGCGAGCGCCGCACGCAGGCCGAAGCTCATGGCGATCGGCTCTGCTGTTTCTGCCGGACGCATCAGCATGGCGTTTGCGATCTTCAGGTAGTAGTAGAGACCCAGCACGGCGTAGAGGACAGCCACCGACGCGAGCACAAAGTGACCCGACTCGATCAGGCTCAGGAAAATGAAGTACTTCCCGTAAAAGCCAGCCAGCGGCGGTATTCCAGCGAGAGAAAGCAGGAAGACCAGCATCAGGATGGCTTCGAGCGGCGCTTTCTGCATCAGTCCATTGATGTCGTCGAGCTCGTCGCCAATGATGTCCCGACGACGCAGTGACGTAATCACAGCGAATGCACCGAGATTCATGAACGTGTAAACGAGCAAGTAAATGAGTATGCCTTTGATGCCCGTCATTGAAGGTGAAATCGCGGTTCCGGCAACAAGGCCCAACAACATGTAACCGACGTGCGAGATCGAACTGTAAGCCAGCAGGCGCTTCAGGTTCGTCTGCGTGAGCGCCGCCAGGTTGCCACCCGTCATCGTGGCCAGGGAAACGAAGACCAGCAGCGGCACGTAAGTGGCCCGCATCGGGTACAGCATCCACAGGAAGATGCGCAGCAGCATCGCCCATCCCGCAGCTTTCACGGCAACTGACATATAGCCGGTCACGCTCGTCGGCGCGCCTTCATACGCGTCGGGCGCCCATTGGTGGAACGGTACGGCGGCGATCTTGAAGAGCAATCCGGTCGCAACGGTGATCATCGCGAGGATTGCAATGGGATCTTTCGGATTAGTCTTCTGCAACGCTTCGGCAATCGCGCCGATATTTGTTGAACCAGAAAGTCCGTAGAAGAGAGATAGGCCGTAGGCGAAGATGCCGGACGAGAATGCGCCTAATAGCAGGTATTTCAGCGCTGCTTCGTTCGAGCGGCGGTCACGTCGCAGGAAGCCGACAAGCACGTAAGTCGAGAGGGCCATCAACTCCAGCCCGATGAAGAGCAGGACGATGTCGTAGCCGGCCGCCATGCACATCATGCCGACGACGGAGAACAGGATCAGCGCATAGAACTCGCCGTGATTCTCCTCTTCGATCTCCAGGTATTTCACTGACATCAGGATTGCGACTGCCGCTCCAGCAAGGAACAAGTAACAGAAATAGATGGCGAAGCGATCGAAGATGAGCGAGCCGCCGAAACCCATAAGCGATGAATCGATACCGCGAGCAACAGCAGACCGATACGCAAGCTGAACCTTCCAAACCGCTCCGGCAGATACTGCCAGTCCAGCCAGCGACGCCCAGACATTTAGGCGCTTTTCTTCGCCCTTCAAGAACACATCGGTGATCAGCACGAAGATGCCGAACAGCGCCAGCATGATCATCGGCAGCGACAGCAGGTAGTCGGTACTGTTGAAGTATTGCGCGAACGACGACACGTTTAGCTTCCCTTCTCCGCTACTGACCTTGCGCCACAGTTGCTGCCGCGGCCGCTTGCGTCGGCTTCACCGCAGGCACTGATTCCTTCTACTGCTCAGCCGGAACAGGACCGTTTTCAACAGCTGGTGCGACTTGCTTCTGTGCATCCACCGGCGCCTGCGGACCGCCGTTATGGACCGTCATCACCAGGTTGTTCACCGGCTTGTCGAGGATCTGGAACAGCGGCTTCGGATAGAGTCCGATGGCAAACGCCAGCAGCACCAGCGGCACGAAGCAGGCGACTTCCCTCGGCGTA
>DASTGW010000103.1:0-5780 GCA_035718705.1 Terriglobales bacterium
CAGTTCAGCTTCGCGCTTGCCCTCGGTCTCCATCTCATTCATGGCGATCTCGCAGGCAGCGCCGAGACCGACAATGCCAGGCACGTTCAGGGTTCCCGAACGCATGCCGCGCTCGTGACCACCGCCGTCGATGATCGCCGACAACTGTACCCGCGGATTCTTACGGCGCACGTAAAGCGCCCCCACACCCTTTGGACCATAAATCTTGTGCCCGGTGATCGACGCGATGTCCACGTTCATCTTGTTCACGTCGAAGGGAACTTTGCCGATTGCCTGCACCGCGTCCGTATGGAAGATCACGCCGCGCTCGCGACAAATCTTTCCAATCTCTTCCACCGGCTGCAGCACGCCAATTTCGTTGTTCGCGGCCATGATCGTGACTAGGATGGTCTTGTCATCAATCGCCCGCTTCAAGTCTTCAAGATCGATCAATCCATCCTTCATCACCGGCAAATACGTCACGCGATAGCCATACTTCTCCAGCCGCTTGCACGTATCGAGCACCGCCTTGTGCTCAGTGACGGCCGTGATGATGTGGTTGCCCTTCTCGCGATACATCTCCGCGACACCTTTAATCGCCAGGTTGTCGCTCTCCGTCGCTCCCGAGGTGAAGATGATCTCTTTCGCGCTCGCACCAATCAGCTTTGCGATCTGGTTACGCGCGTTCTCAACCGCTTCTTCTGCCGCCCAGCCAAACGGATGGTTCCGGCTCGCCGCGTTACCGAACTTGTCGGTAAAGTAAGGCAGCATCGCTTCCAGGACGCGCGGATCGACCGGCGTGGTCGCGTGATTGTCCATGTAAATCGGCAGCTTGATTCCGCCCTGCCCTGCACTCTTATGATTGCCGTTCTCACTCATTGCTTCGTACTCTCCAAATCCTTCTTCAATGTTGCGGGCCACCAACACACCGCACGACCAAATACCAACTACTAATTACTAATCACCGAACTCAGGTTTACCAGTTCCTTACCCGAAGCTTCTCCACATCCTGCTTCCGCCGAATGTGCCAGCTCGAAAATCGTCACCTTCGACAACACTTCCTCGATCGCCAAACTCACCTTCTGCAACGGCTCCCTCACCGTGCACCGCGACGTCTGCTCGCACTCGCCCTTATGTGTCACGCACGAAGTAATAAAGAGCGGCCCCTCGATGGCCTTGATCACATCGAAAGCCGAAATCGTCCGCGAGTCCCGCGCCAGCCGGTATCCGCCGTTCGTTCCCTGCAAACTCACCAGCAATTTCGCCCGGACCAACTTCTGCAGGATCTTCGCCAGCAACTCCGATGGAATCCTCTGCGCCTCAGCGATTTCCTTCGCGCTTAGCGACCCGCAGTTCGGCTGCTCCGCCAGGTGCTTCATGGCGATCAGCCCGTAATCCGCTCTCTTGGTCAGCTTCAGCATCGCGAAATCGAAGATCGGAAATAACTTGGATTAATCCCGACCGAAATGGTCGCCAAAAATTACGACTATTTTGGTCGCAGATATAGTGTAGACCCCTCAGCTACCCTCCGCAACCCCTTTCAGCGAAAGGCCCGGAACCGCCCCTGAACGGCAACTAGCTTCATTTCATGGACTTAAATCCGGGTACTTTCCGGTCGGAATTCGCGATTTCCCTTGACTGGACGATCATCCTTATAAAAGCTTCCCCCGATGCTGGACCTAAGTCCAAACCCAAGCCGGGCTGACGTCTTCCGTGTTCTCGGTCACTGTTTCGCTGCCTCAATCATTCTCTTAAAGGCTGACGTTGTCCGAGAACACCACCGTAGCCTCGGGATAGTACTAATCTGGCTTGGATTGCTATTCGTACTCGCCTCCCTGTTTCATGGGCGGATCGAATCTTGGTTCGGAATTAAAGGCGACAGCGTCCTCTTTCTACTCGAAGCTGGTGTCATGTCCGTCGTCGCCTACGAACTCACCGCCGAGCACAGTCACTACATCCCATACGTCTACATCCTCGCCGCGGTACTGTACGTCATCGCCGCCATCATCTACCCCCTCCGCCACCGCGTGCACGAACGTCCGTAACTTTCCAGTAAACTCCGAGCGCTAGCACCTCCGGAGTCACCCATTTCGCGCCACGAATTAGGGTTCTCACCGGATTTCACCTGCAAAACTTGCTGGCTACTCTCCGAACGTGCACATTCGTCTACGCTCGATCATCTGGCCGATGATTCTTCTCGCGCTCCTCGTTGCCGGTGGTGCGTTCTACCCACAGCTCTCGCTCCCTCTGCAGGCCGACAGCAACATGCAGCCGGTCCAGCACATCGACATCCTGAAAGGCACCCAGCCGACCTACCTCTTCTCCGCTGGCATCGACGGCGAAATCTTCCCCGCCTTCGCCAATTACTCCTCACTGCAGCGCCCGAATGAACGCCAGATCGGCACGTTCATCGTCACCGTCTCTAACTCAACCGACTCCACGCTGAAGGCCAAAGTCTCCGTCCAGGTTCCCGGCTGGAGCGACAAAGAAATTCAAAACGTCGAAGTCGATGCCGGAGAAGTGCGAAAGCTCCTATTTGCGCCCACTTTCCTGCCTCGCCTCTATCGCAATCACGAGATCGCCCCCGCTACTGCGGAACTTCAAGTCACCGACCCCATCGGCAAGCCCCTCTTCACCGACACCGCTTCCGTTCGGCTTCGCTCCGCCGACGACATCTACTGGGGCAAGGATTTCAAGTTCGCGCCATTCATAGCTTCGTGGGTCACGCCTCACGATCCGCGTGTCGAAGCCGTTCTCGCGCGCGCCAAAGAGTTCATGCCCGCGCGTCGCCTCCCCGGATACGAGGAATGGAAATCGCCGGACCAGCAGCGCGCCTCAACTTTCACCCAAGCGAAGGCCATCTATCGCGCGTTGCAGCAGAGCGGCATCAGTTACGTGAAGAGTTCTCTCACTTTCGGACGCAATCCCGACGTCTCGGAGCGTGTCCGTCTGCCCGGCGAATCCATCGCACAGCAGTCCGCCAACTGTATTGATGGAGTAGTAATGTTCGCTTCGCTCTTCGAGAACCTGGGCATGAAACCTGTCGTGGTGCTCGTTCCCGGGCATGCCTATGTTGGCGTACGCGAATCGGAAGACTCCGACGACTACCTCTATATTGAGACCGCCATCACCGGACGCGGTGCCACCTTCGAAAACGCGGTCCGCGCCGCCGAACGTGGCATCGCCAAGCATGACGACAAAGATGTCCGTCGCATTCGCATCGCCTTGGCCCGCGACTCCGGCATTTACCCCATGCCCGGCCCCGGTCACGATTCCCGCCACCTCACCGAGGAGACTGAATCGGAAGTGGCTTCCTCCCAAGTCGGACATTAAAGAACCGAATTTACGGCCAAACCGGCCCCGTTCACTCTTGACATCCCTATTACCACGTCTAGAATACGCGGGAGATTCCGCCGCCAGAGTGGCCGCGGACCCGGAGCTCTCTTCCGGATATGACTCGAATCCAGCCTCTGCTCTCCAATTGGACCCCATCAGAGAATCAGGCATGAAACCTATGTGCAAACACCCCCGTGTTCAAATCGTGGCCCGCGAAGAAGACGCCGAATACGTCGAATGTAAAGAGTGCGGCGAAGTCTTCGAGTCCTCTGAGTTCAAGGACATGGCCATCGAGGAAAACTCCCCGGCTGAAGAAGAAGCCTGATACCACTCCATTTCGGCTCCCTTCCCATCGCCTCCGCATGGCGAAACCCCACGTCTGCTTACCACGGTAATCGGCCTTACTTTGGTTCCGTTGTTCCACTCCCTCGCGCCTGCTAGCCTTCCCCTCAGGTTAGGAGAACTTCGCCACTTCATGCATCAAACCGCCCTCGTCGTCGACGATTCCCTGCTCATCCGGCACACCGTTCGCCGCTTCCTTGAAGACCGCGGATTTAAGGTCGAGTGCGCCTGCGATGGAGTGGAAGCACTCCTCTTTCTCGAACACCTGACCCCGGCCCTCGTCATCACCGACCTGATGATGCCGAAATTGTCCGGCGCTCTTTTTATTCGGGAAATTCGTAATCGTCCTGCTTTGGCCGATGTCTGCATCCTCGTCGTCGCCGGACGCCGTAGCTCCGCCCCGCCAATCGCGGTCGAAGGCGCCGATCACATCATTTACAAAGATATCGACCTCGTCGAACAACTCACCGCCACCCTCGACCACATCTCCGCCTTGGCATCCAAATAGCCGGAGCCGCACCAGAGGCGCAACCCTTTGCTGAATCACGCTAGCTCATTTCCGCAAACACTCCATCACCTCTCGCGCCGCTCTCCTCCCCGTTGCCATCGCCCCGTGCACTGTTCCGTTATCGCCATCTCCATTCGTCGCCTCTCCCGCAAAAAACAACGTCCCTTTTAACGGACACGCTAATTCTCTCGCCGCTTCTGCTCCACCCACCAACGCATACGAATACGCGCCTTTCGAATACGGATCCGCTTGCCAATCATGAAAGTGCTTCTCCGTTACCAAAGCTTCCAACTCATGTCTCGAAATCTTCAGCACCTCCGACAAAGCGCTCAACGCCTTCTCCATCACGAAGTCCTTCGTCTTCCCGCGAAAGGCCTCCGCCTTCGGTCCTGCCATCCAGCCAGTCATCATCGGTGACCTATCGGGATATGGCGTCCACCACACGGGAAAATGCTCTCTGTCCGAGAACAGGAAACCCAACTCCTTCATCGACCTGCCATCGTGCGTCAGCCTCTCCCAAAATCGTTCGGTAAAACGCAGTACCACCCGAATTACCGATCCCATCGCGAGCAACGACATTGCTTCGCTTTTCTCGTCCAGCGCTGGCACAAACTCCACCGCACCTTCCTGCAAAATCGACAGCGGCAAGGTCACAACCAACGCCTTTGCCCGAAACGTCCTTCCGTCATCGCACTCACATTCCACCGCACCCGGCGCCCAGTTCACTCGGCGCACGGGAGAGTTCAGTTGGATTCTGTCCATCAAGTGCCCAGCCAAAACTGCCAGAATCGTGTCGTATCCCCAACTCACGTGGAACGCCTCCATCGCTCCCCCCGATCGATCCATTTCCTCATGCTCTTGCCGCAATGACTTTGCACTGATGCGATCGGCATGAGCCGCCTCGAACCCTTCCACGTAGTTCAAGACATGTTTTCGCAGGTCTTCATCCACCTTCTGCGTGTTCAGGAATTCCAGGAACGACTGATCGGCCCCTCTTTTAGGGATCCGCTTAAATATCTCTTCCTGCCGCTCCTCGATATTCGGACATACCTTCAACTTTCCATCATCCGAGCACCACGACTCACCGTCGTATTCGAAGTACGGCAGTCCGGCCCCCTCCACGATGTCGAAGATCTCACGCTGCTTTCCGTGGACGAACTCTGCCCCGAGTTCCACCGGCAGCTCTTTTCCCCCACGTTCCCCTACTGAGTAGATTCGCCCCCCGACCCGCCCCCTGGCCTCCAGCACCCGCACCGACACCCCTGCATCCACCAGGTCCCGCGCCGCCGCTAGCCCCGCCGCCCCAGCCCCAATTACCAACACATCCGTCTCATTCATATCTATGAGATGTAAACACCGAACCTTGTGGGGAACGCCTGCGGAACGTAAGTGACTGGAAAATGTGGCCGGCCCCCCTGGCAAGCACCACCGCTCTGCCCTTGTCATTCCGAGCGGCAGCGAGGAATCCCTACCTTCACCACCGACTCTCAGGTCATGCTGAGGAGGGCGTCAGCCCGACGAAGCATCCTTGCACTTCGCACAACCACCGCCGGCCCCCTGGCAAGCACCACCGCTCTGCCCTTGTCATTCCGAGCGGCAGCGAGGAATCCCTACC
>DASTGW010000104.1:0-5976 GCA_035718705.1 Terriglobales bacterium
ATCCTTTCCGACTTCTTCTGCTACTTTCTGTGCGAGGGATATATGCTCTCGCAATGACGCCGCTAGTTTCTCGCGGCCGAAATAACGCAACACAAACCAGAACTTCAGTGCGCGGAAACGATGTCCGAGCGGCACGCCGTAATCCATCAGGTTCACCGCGCGGGGATCGTCCTGGTTCTTCAGGTAGTCGGGCGTGAGCGAAAAGGCGCGTCGCAGGATATCGGGACGCCGCGTGTAGAACGCGGAGAGATCAATCGGCGTACACAGCCACTTGTGCGGGTTCACAACCAGCGAATGCGCCCGCTCCACGCCTTCGAAGATCCATCGCATCTCGGGAAGGATCGCCGTGGGGCCGGCGTAGGCCGAGTCCACATGCAACCACAGGCCATTCGCTTCGGCGACATCAGCAATTTTTGCAACCGGATCCACACTCGTTGTTGACGTTGTGCCTACCGTTGCCACCACGCAGAACGGCCGCAATCCGACCTCGCGATCACGTTTCACCATCTCCGCAAGTGCATCCGGACGCATGCGAAACTCCGCATCCACCGTCACTTTGCGCACGTTTTTTTGTCCAATACCAATGGCAATCGCGCCCTTCTCGATCGACGAATGCGATTGCTCTGACGTGTACATCACCAATCCCGCCGGCGTTCCGTTCTCTCGCGCCTCCGGACACACCATTTCCCGTGCCGCCGCCAACGCGTGCATGCTTCCGGTCGAGGCGGTATCGAAAACCATTCCGAACCATTCGTCGTAGAGGCCCATCCACTCGCGAAACCATCCGAGCGACACCTGTTCGAGTTCCGCTACTGCCGGAGATGTTTTCCAATGCAGACCGTTGGTATTCAGAGCTGCTGCCAGCATCTCGCCGATGATGGCCGGCGTCGATCCGGTGGTCGCGAAATAGGCCATAAAACCCGGATGGTTCCAATGAGTGACCGCCGGAATCACCTTCTCGCGAAAATCACGCAGGATAGCCTCGAACGACTCGCCGCGCTCCGGTCCTGACTTCGGCAGAGAATCCACCAGTTCACCCGGCTTCGTCTTTGCGACCACGGGGTAGTCACGCGTGTTCGTCAGGTACTCGGAAATCCAGTCGGCCGCTTCGTCCGCTGCCTGGCGGAATTCAGTTACATACTTTTGCCAACTCTCGTTATTTAACGCTGACGTTTGAGCTGTCTTCGCGAAAGATTGCGTCATAGTTAACATTCTAGACCGCAGTAACACCCGAACGTACAGCCCCTAACCCGAATCGTGCTTCAAAGCAGTCAGGAGCAACTAGTTTGTGGACCCGGCGCCCTCGTATCTTCGTACTTGACGATCAGCCCCTGGTGGCAGAGTCGATTGCGAATGTGCTCTCCGCCGCTGGATTTGAAACCTACGCGCGGTTTACACCCGCAGAAATCCTGGACCTCACGGCGGAACTAACACCTGATCTGTTGATCAGCGACGTAGCCCTCGGCCCGAATTCTATTAGCGGATTCGATCTCGCGATCTATTTTCAGCGTTTCTATCCACAATGTCGGGCCATCCTCATCTCCGGCGACCCAAATACGGCCGATCTGCACGACCGCGCACGCCGTTCCGGTCACGAGTTCCTGTTGGTGCAAAAGCCAATCCATCCGGAGAAGCTGTTCGAATATGTTCGCGACAACCTAAGACACCTGGAACAGGCAGCTTGAGAGTTGCCGGATTCGGCAACGACCTTTATCTTAGTCGTCACTTCCAGATAGAGGACCTCATGCCTACGCTCATTGAGCAGCCTACTCGTATTCAGGCTGTCGGCAACAAGCCCAAGCTTATCGACGAATTTGTTGGCCACGTAAACTCGAAGACCGGAAACGTCAGCATTGCCCATATGCGCAGTCCGGACGGGTGGTTGGAGCCAGGACAGACTCCCGAATTCGATGAGTACACGGTAGTGCTGAAAGGGTTTGTTCGTGTGACGCACAAAGGTGGTCACATCGATGTGAAACCCGGACAGGCTGTGATCGCGCACAAGGGAGAGTGGGTCCAATACTCCACTCCGGAAGGCGCCGAATACATTGCGATCTGTGTTCCCGCATTCTCGCCGGACAAGGTTCATCGCGACTACTAAGCGTTCGGAGTAGATGGTCAGGAATATCTCTGGCCAGAGCAGCCAACTTTCCTAATCCCGTGATCTTCTAAGTGAAGGCTCTAGCCCTATGCTCTGAAGGAGCCCTTGTGAACAACAAAGTGCAAAAACCCGGCGATCCGCAGATTACGCCTTTTGAACCGGAACATGTCGGCAGCCGTCGCGACCCGGAAGAACGCCCGGTGTCTGAAGAAGAAGACTTGAAAGAGAAGGCCCACGACAAGACTCTGGCGGATTCGTTCCCGACCAGCGATCCGCCGTCTTCGATTCCCGATCCCTCCGAAGACGATTCGGCCGCCGCGTAAAACCAGCCAGCGTCTCGTGCTCGTCACGGGACGCTAGTCGCTCTCCAGCCCTGCATTCCTCGCCGCCACTTTCGCCAGCGCAGACCAATCCTTGTCTCCCAAGTTGTTTCCGATCCCTGCCAGCGCCTGATCGTGAATGAGGCTCGCGAGCGGGAGAGGGACCTCGGCCGCGTCCGCAGCAGCGAGCGCAAGTCGTACGTCTTTCAATCCAAGCCGCAGTTTGAAACCGGCAGGCTCGTATTTTTCATTCGCAATGAGGCCGCCATACGTTTTGAATACGGGTGCGGAGAACAGCGTGGCAGTGAAGAAATCAACCATCGCTTGCGCCTCGATGCCGTGCTTTCTTCCGAGTGCCAGCGCCTCTCCCAGCAGTTCGATGATGGTAGCGATCATGAAATTTCCGGTCAGCTTCACCACATTGGCCAGATGCGGTTCGTCACCGATGATGGTTGTGCCCTGCCCTAAGGCTGAAAACAATGGCTGGCATTCGGCGATCGCATTCGTCTCTCCGGCGGCCACGATAAAGAGCTTCGCCCCTGCTGCCGCTTCCGGACGACCGAACACGGGCGCGGCAAGGTAACGCTGTCCCTGCCTGAGATGTGCAGCGGCCATGCGCTTGGAGAGCGCAACACTGATCGTGCTGCTGGAAACGTGAATCGCGTTCTTCGGCAGCCCGGCGAGAATCCCGCGCTCGCCAAACACAACCGACTCGACAGCTGCATCGTCGGCGAGCATGGTGAATGCGACTTCAACTCCGCTGACTGCCTCAGCCGGCGTCACGGCAATCTTCGCATCTTTGATCTCGTTGGCTTTCGAGCGCGTGCGATTCCAGACCGTTACTTCATGTCCGGCTTTCCCCAGGTTGCGGGCCATCGGCAGGCCCATATTTCCAGTTCCAAGGAATGCGATCTTCATCCGACATAAGATGTGGAACGAATCGTGAAGATGCATGGAACACGTTCACCTGAGGGAGGCGAAGGGTTCTACCGCATGTCGTTTTTATCTGGGTTGTAATAGAAATGGAAACGCAGCGCGAAGTACTGGCTCTTGTATTCCGAAGGCAATGGCGGAAACGGATTGGACGCCGTGATACCGCCCCAGGCCGCGCGATCGAGCGATACATCTCCGGACTGCCCGACCAGTCGCATACCGGCAATCTGACCGTTCTTGGTGATGGCGAACTCGATCGAGACTTTGCCCTTCTTCATCAGCGGCGGACGTGCCACTTCCGGAATCAGGTTGTACCAGTTCATGCGGACCGTGTGAAGGATGCGCTCGAGATACGGGCCAAAGTCCACGCCCTGTGTGTCGCTGAGAATGTCGAGCTGGCTGTGAACGCTTCCGCCCTGGCGGCCTGCACCGAGACCGTAATCGCCACCTGCACCGGTGCCAACGCCACGTTCACCCGCCGTGGCACGCGCTGCTTGCTGAATCGCTGACCCAGCCGACATCGCGGCGGCGAATGGATTGGGAGCCGAACTGCCACCCCCCGGACTTAGAGTTTCCAGCTTTGGCTGAGTTTGCGAGGGCGGTAGCTGCGGGCCTTGTCCTTGCTGTGCCTGCTGTTGCTGCGCAGGGTTTGGCGGCTGCGGTGCACGCGCGACTTGCTGCTGTTGCTGCACCGGAGGCGCGGGAGAACCTTCCGCACCCGCACGGCTCGGAGCACCTTCGCGTGTGGCATCGAGAATCTTGTGCAACTGGCGATGATCGAGCGTCGGATTCCGCGAAGACGCGATCCGGTCCTTGTCAGACAGGACGTTCGTCTTCGGCTTCTCCGTCAGCTTCTGAATGTCAGGAGGCAGTTGCAGGTAAGTCATGTCCTGCTGCTGAAGGTTTGCCGAATTCACGACCTCTAGCCGCGCCGGAAAGGCCCAACGAGGGGATGTCATCGCGCCGATCACGATCAGCAGGTGGACGACGATGGAAATCCACAGTGCCTCGCGCAGGCGCGATTTTGCCAAGTCGTCCTGCAATTCGAGAAGCACGACCGGCGTCTCGTGAAGGTCGTACTCCGTCATGTGCTGCAGCACATCTTCGGCGGAGTCTTGCCCACTCGGTGGTGCGGTCGGGATTTCAGTGGATGCCATCGACTGCTTGTTAGACGAATCGCGCGCCCCTTAGGTGCAATGAAATCAAACCTTTGGGCTGCCGCCCATCCTCGCGCGATCCCTTATTGTCGCATCAAGTCCCGGCACTTGCGAACCAGCGAAGCACTTAACCCGGCGACACGTCCCCAGTCGCCTATAAACCCTTGGTTTGGAAGGAAGTAGCGTAGACTGCCAAGTTTTCAGGCGGGTTCCACGTCCGCCAGGACGGAGTAGAAGGTGGGACCTCGACCCATGTCGGTAAGTCGTTCCGAAGTTAGCACATTAATGTTGATTCCCTGCGCCGATGCCTTCGCCCAATCCAGTCTCGCCCCCAAGACCCGGGGACGAACCGATTCCGTGACCTTGGCCGTCAGGCGTATCTCGCCCCTGTCGTTGAACAGGCGGACCTGTTGGCCATCCGAAATGCCCTTTGCTTTCGCATCTTCAGGGTGAATCTCGAGAAGCGAGGGCGCTTCCATGGCGCGCATTCCCGGGAGGTTGCAGAACGTGGAATTCAGGAAATTGTCGGCCTTGCGGGCAAGCAGTTCAAACGGATATTGCGAGTGACCGTTGTTGGTGTGACGAGACTCGTGCGGAGGAATGAACGAAGCAACGGGATCGAGCCCTTCCTTCTTCAGCGACTCGCTATACAGCTCTGCCTTTCCACTCGCCGTGTAGAAGCCGCCATTGGCAAAAGGAAGGAATGGATCCTGCGTGCCGAAGTTCAGGCGCATGTGCCCGACCTCTTCCATACGTGAGCGGGTGAGGCCATTCAGCCAAGGATTCTTGCTCGCAAGCGCCTGGTCGATCATCTGGTCTTCGGTGTCGCGGAAACAGTCCTCGGTGAAGCCGAACCTCTGCGCCAGCCTCCGGAAGAGTTCGACGTTCGAGACTGACTCGCCGAGCGGATCCATCGCCTGATGCGAGATTTGCAGATAGTAGTGTCCGTACGCTTTTTGCAGATCTTTGTGCTCGAAGAAAGTCGTGGCCGGAAGCACGATGTCGGCGTAGTCGGTGGTGTCGGTGAGGAATTGCTCGTGCACTACCGTGAACAGATCATCGCGCTTCAGGTGACGCACAACTTCATTATGATTTGGGGCCACAGCAGCGGGATTCGATCCGTAGACAAACAACGCCTTGATCGGCGGATCCTTCAGCGTTCCCAATGCCATCGCCAGCTGCGACATGTTTACGATGCGCGCCGGACGACCGAGCGCCTTGTTCATCAGATCCATGCGCTCGAGCGCGTCGCCGCAAAGCGGAAACGCACCGCTGGTCGACAGTTGTAGTCCGCCGCCGACTTCCTTCCACGATCCCGTAATGCAAGGCAGCATCGTAATCGCCCGCACTGCCATGCCACCGTTATCGCAGCGCTGCAGTCCGTAATTCACGCGAATCGCCGCCGGTCTTACCGTTGCATACTCGCGGGCCAGCGTGCGGATGTCGTCGGACGAAATGCCCGTCC
>DASTGW010000105.1:0-4290 GCA_035718705.1 Terriglobales bacterium
ACATCTGCCACCACTCGTTTACCGCGATGGCAGCCGACGCTCGGGAGCAGAATTTTCAAGCTTGCAACAGGCGCGACAAGCCTACGAACGTGATTACATTCTCAAGAAGTTGGACGAAAATCACGGCAACATCAGCCGCACTGCCGAAGTGCTGGGACTAGAGCGAAGCCATCTGTATCGCAAGATGAAGGCGCTGCAGATCGCAGTGAAGGAATAACTAGACCTTTGTAGTCGGGTTGTCGTAAGGGATGAAGAGCGAGAACACGGTTCCGTGGTGCTTTGCATCCTGACTACTGCGCACTTTGAAAATCCCGCCGTGCTTTTCCACGATGCCGTGGCTAACCCACAGTCCCAGTCCCGTGCCGGTGTTTCCCTTGGTGGTGAAGAATGCTTCGAAAATGCGGCGTTTGGTTTCCGCCGACATGCCTTGTCCAGAATCCGCAACCGTCACCCGCACGCCACGTCTTCCAGTTCGCCAGTCGGTGCGTTCGCGTTTGCGGACGACGATGGTGCCGCCGCTCGGCGTGGCGTCGATAGCGTTGCTGATAAGGTTGGCGAAAACCTGGCGCAGCTCGTCGGCAAAGCAGGTAAGAGCCGTGGTTTCGTGATACTGCTTCACGACTTTGATTCCGGCGTTCAGCGTACGCCCGTGATAAAGCGCGAGAACGTTGTCCAGAATTTCGTAGACCCGAGTAGGCGTTGCACGGGAACTCTGACGATGAAAGCGCAGCGTTTGCGTGGCGATTTGCGAAACGCGCGTTAACTCGGATTCCGCGATGTCGAGGTACTTCCTCACGCTTTCGAGGTTCGAGGAATTCCTGGCGAGGAACAGCAAATTCGTGACCGACTCCAAGGGAGTGTTTATTTCGTGGGCAATGCTGGCAGCGAGACGTCCCACCACGGCAAGCTTTTCGGACTGGGCCAGCGCCTGCTCTGCCCGCTTCTGGGAGGTGATTTCAAGGGAAGCAGCCGTGATCGCCTGCACACTCCCGTCGGGGCCGAAAACAGGTTCATAGTTCACGTTCCAGTAGCGATGCTCGCCCGGTCGCATGGGAAGTTCGCCTTCGAGCAAAGCATTGCGCAATGGCTCGCCTTTGGCCACTCCCTCGAACATCTCGTGCAAACCTTCAATGGGTGCAATCTCGGTCAGCGTCTTGCCGAGAATCTGATCCGGAGGCAAGCCCACGATTTCCGCCTGCCGATCGTTCAATTTCAAATAACGGAACTCCACGGGATCGAAGAGTGCAAGCCCGATCGGGGCGGTGCGATAGATCGTCTCCAGCTCTGCCCATTGACGCTCAATCTCTTTGCGGCTCAGCGTCAACGCCTGCTCGGAATTCTTGCGGTCGGTGACGTCTTCGGCAAATCCCATGAGGCGGGTGTGTCCCGGACGTGACTCGAGCAATCTCCCCCTGCATCGCACCCAGTGTGTGCCGTCTTCCTTAATGACGCGAAACTCAGTGTCGTAGTTGGTGGCACCCTGGAGAGCGGAATGGAATTGCGCTTCCACTCGCTTTCGATCTTCCGGATGTAAGCGGGCGAACATGTAACTCTCGGGTGGCTCACCAGGCTTGGCGCCGAAGATGTGCTGCACTTCTTCCGAAGACGTCGCCAACCCCGTTACAGGATCGAAGACCCAAGTTCCAATGGCGGCGTGTTCCATCGCGAGTTGCATTAATACGCGGTTCTCTCGAACTTTTTCGGAGACGTCTTCCACCTCATGGACGATCTGGGTGACTTCGCCCTCCGCGCTAAGCACGGGTGTGTTGGTGGGCGCCCAATAACGCTCTTCAAATGCTGAAGTAGGCGAGTCACGGTGGGGAATATCGTACTTCTGGATGGCCATGACATCGGCAGCGCGGCTGGCCAACACTCGACTAAGGGAGGCCTTCAAATTTTTAACGCCGTCGGCCGAAGGATCGTCTGGATTGTCAGGGAAAACTTGAAACAGCGAGCGGCCGAGAACGCTTTTTCGATCCGTCATGGTGGCCTGAAGGTAAGCGTCGCTCACCGCAAGGATGGTGTAGTCGGGGTGATTGGGAGCTAGAATCAGGTACGCCGCGGGGACAGCGTTAAAGAGTGCTTCGTAGTCGAGCCCGGCCTCGCGTTCGGTTTTATCAGAGGGTTTTGGTAACACCATCGCAAAAGTGCCCCGCCATCCCATAGCGGCAGGCGTTCAGATTACCAGTTCTTGAACATTTCCGCCTTGTGGTCGATGCGAGATGAACGCCGAGCAACGGGCGAACCAACCGACGGTTGGATACGGGAATTAAATGTCGAGTCCCTTCCGATTTATCATCCCCTTATGACAGACATTCTGATGCTCTTACTCGGAATTGGCGTTGGAATCCTCTCAGGCTTAGTAGGCTTGGGAGGCGGAATTTTTATCATCCCCGCGCTCGTTTATGGATTTCGGATGTCGCAGCACAAGGCGCAAGGGACGTCGCTGGGTGCTTTGTTGGCCCCGATTGGGGCCTTGGCGTTCCTCGAATACTATAAAGCCGGGAACGTTGATGTGAAGGCGGCGGTTTTGATCGCAGTAGGTTTTCTGGTGGGCGGCTATTTTGGTGGTCGATGGGCGCAGGCCGTTTCGGAAAGCATACTTCGGCGCGGGTTTGCCGTGCTGCTGATCGCAGTCGGAATCAGGATGCTGTTTGGCAGTAAATGAAGCGGGTACTGCTAGATGACCACTGCCTCTTTGTACTCACCGAAGACCTTGCGCATGGTGTCGCTGATTTCACCGACGGTTGCGTAGCTCTCGACAGCATGAATGATGTGCGGCATCAGGTTCGCGCCGGAGCGAGCGGCGTCCTCGATTGTAGTGAGGGAGTCCTTCCATGGCCCAGCATTGCGCTTCGCACGCAGTGCGCGAGTACGTTCCACCTGCTTCTTTTCGAGCGATTCGTCGATGCGTTGGAGGGGAACAGGGGTCTCTTCCTGGAGACGGAATCGATTGACGCCGACGATGACCTGCTGCTGAGTCTCCACAGACTGCTGGAAGTCATAAGAAGCGTTCTGAATTTCCTGCTGTACGTATCCGCGCTCGATGGCTTTGAGCATGCCGCCCATAGCCTTGATCTTGTCGAGGTACTCCCACGCGCGTTTCTCGATCTCATTAGTCAGCGACTCGACAAAATAGGAACCGGCGAGCGGGTCCACTGTCTGCGCGACTCCCGATTCATAGGCGATGATCTGCTGCGTACGTAAGGCGATACGCGCGGAGTTTTCCGTGGGCAAGGCAAGCGCCTCGTCGAAGGAATTCGTGTGCAGCGACTGCGTTCCGCCCAGCACTGCCGAGAGCGCCTGCAGTGCGGTGCGCACGATGTTGTTCTCGGGTTGTTGAGCAGTCAGCGATGATCCGGCAGTCTGAGTGTGGAAGCGCAGCATCCACGATTTGGCGTTCCGGGCACCGAAGTGCTCGCGCATGATTTTGGCCCACATGCGTCGGGCAGCGCGAAACTTCGCGACTTCTTCCAGGAAGTTCGAGAAGGAAGCGAAGAAGAAAGAGAGTCGCGGCGCGAACTTGTCGATATCGAGCCCGGCATCGAGAGCCGCCTGCACATAAGTCATACCGTCTGACAACGTGAAGGCGACTTCCTGCACAGCCGTACATCCGGCCTCGCGCATGTGGTAGCCGGAAATGGAAATGGTGTTCCACTCGGGAACGTCCTTATTCGCATAGGCGAAGAGGTCCGTGACCAAGCGCATCGCCTGCTGCGGCGGATAGATGTAAGTTCCGCGCGCGATGTACTCCTTGAGGATGTCGTTCTGCACGGTGCCTGAGAGTTTGCGGACGTCGCTTCCCTGCCGCTTCGCGACGGCGACATACAACGCGAGCAGGATGGTGGCGGTCGCGTTGATGGTCATTGAGGTAGAGATCGTGTCCAACTTGATGCCGGAGAACAATCGCTCCATGTCCTCGATGGAATCGATGGCAACGCCGACTTTGCCGACTTCGCCCAATGCCATGGGACTGTCACTATCCATGCCGATCTGGGTAGGCAGGTCGAAGGCGACACTCAGGCCGGTTGTTCCTTGCGAGAGCAGATACTTGTAGCGTTTGTTTGACTCTTCCGCGTCCCCCATGCCGGCGTACTGACGCATGGTCCAGAGCCGGCCGCGATACATGGTGGGGTGCACTCCGCGGGTGAACGGGTACTCGCCAGGAAAACCGACTTCGGAGTTGTAGTCCGAGCCCTCGAGGTCAGAGGGTGAGTACACCGGTTCCACTGGAATCTTCGATGTCGTGGTGAACTGCGGTTCGTGCTTGACTGCCGGCTTTACGTCAGA
>DASTGW010000106.1:0-3776 GCA_035718705.1 Terriglobales bacterium
AGGACGTCCGCTGCGATTCAGTCGCTCGACCACGGCGTCCGGGTTCAGGCGCTCGTTCTCGGGAACCGCTTCCGGCTTGAAGATCGCGGCGATCACGATTTGGTCGGCCAACGAGAGCGCATTTACCAGCTCGTTCTGAAAAACGTTGCGACGAAGAGTATTGGAACGTGGCTCCAGAATGGCCCACAGGCGTCGTCCGTTGTAGCGCGTGCGCAGCGCCTGCAGCGTTTGCGCAATTGCGGTTGGATGATGCGCGAAGTCATCGATGATGGTGATGCCATTGAGCTCGGCGCGAACTTCAAGCCGGCGTTTCACACTCTCAAAGGTCCGCAACGCTTCAGCGATCTTCTCCACAGCAACGCCGTAACCAGCAGCCATCGCTGCGGCGGCCGTTCCGTTCAGCACGTTGTATTCGCCGGCCAGCGAGAACTCGAAGTCAGCCCATGGCTTGCCGTCACGCAGTACCTTCCACGTCGTGCGCGAAGCTTCGTAGTTGATATCGGTCGCGCGCCAGGTAGAAGTGTCGGCAAAGCCGTAACGCTCGACCTTGCAAAATGCCTTGGAGATGCATTCGTCCACATTCGGACTTCCGTCCCAGGCGACGAGCCTTCCCCGACGGGGAATCAGGTTCACCAGCCGCTTGAACGCGACCTTCACGGCATCGAGGTCGTGATAGATATCAGCATGATCGAACTCGACAGAGGTGAGAATCACCGAGTCGGGGAAATAGTGAAGGAACTTCGGACCCTTGTCCCAGAAGGCGGTGTCGTACTCGTCGGCTTCGACGATGAAGTTCTTCCCTTTCGCCACGCGGAAGCTGCTGTGAAAGTTCTCGGCAATACCGCCGATCAGGAACGACGGATCGAGCCCGGCGACATGAAAGATCCACGACACCATCGACGTTGTCGTCGTCTTGCCATGCGTTCCGGCGATGGCGATCACGTCGCTCGATCGCAGAAACTCGTCATGCAGAATCTGCGGCAGGGACTGAAACGGAATGCGCTTATCGAGCACATACTCAAGCTCAACGTTTCCGCGCGAGATCGCATTGCCTACGATGACGAGGTCAGGCCGCGGCTCGAGGTTCTTTTCCGCGAACGGTTGCGCGACCGGAATCTCGAGCGACGCCAGGAAGTCGGACATCGGCGGATACGCCGCCGCGTCGGAGCCGGTTACGCGAAAGCCGCGCTGCTTCAGCATGCCCGCAAGCGACGCCATCGCCGTACCGCAGATGCCGATGAGATGGATATGCTTCGAATTCATTAGATGGAAGCCGAATGTGAATGAGCGCTAACCGCGGTTTCGAGCAATCTAAGTGTCGCGGAACTTGAGTCCGCCTGCAAGCGGGCGCGAATTCCAAATGGGAGTGTCACGTTGCGCGAACGAACATGTCCGGATGGTAAGCCGAACGCAATGGGAATCTTCAAATCGCCGAGCACGCGCAGGATCACCTCTTCCAATGTGTAGTTTTGTCCACCAGGCTGGAAGCAGTCCTGCATCTCACCGAATACGATACCGCGAACGCCTTCGAACTTACCCGCGTACTTCAACTGCATAAGCATGCGATCGATCTGGTAAGGCTTGGCACCGATGTCTTCCATGAACAAAATCGTCTCGCCCGTTTCGATCTCGTACTGCGTTCCCAGTGACGCAACCAGAATACTTAAACATCCCCCGTAGAGAGTTCCTTCGCCTTCGCCGGTACAAAGAGGTGTGGCGTTCAGTTCGACTCCGTTGCGCGCTTCCACCGTCGCGAGCCAAGAATCAACATCTACGCCGTCGACATGGGCGAAGTCCTTAGCCACCATCGGACCATGAAACGTCACCAAACCAACTTCATCATTGATCCATGTAAGCAGCGAGGTGAGATCGCTGTAGCCAACAAAAATCTTGGGATTGCGGCGAATGAGTTCAAGGTCAAGCAGCGGGAGCAGGTAGTTCGATCCGTAGCCGCCGCGTGCACAGATGATGGCGCGAATGTCGGCGCGCTGGAACATGTGCATAAGATCGCGAGCCCGTGCTTCAGGCGATCCAGCGAAATAGAGATCCTGTTCGAAGACGCTGTCTCCGAGTTCCACCTGGTAGCCGAGTTCCTGCAATCGTTTGAGGCCCGCATCGAGCGCATCGCGCTGGATATTCGATGCAGGCGCAACGACGCCGATCTTGTCTCCGCGACGGAGCGGCGGTGGCTTCAGAATGTCGCGTTCAGGCACCATTGCACACATAGTAAACGATGTCTTAGAGGAAGAATTCACCTTCGCACAGGATCGTCGCCGGTCCTTCGAGCCAGATGCGCTTTTCCCAGGTCACAATCTGCGGACCGCCCGGAGCGAGTACCTTGACCGGCGACTGCGCGCGGCCCGTGTGAATCGCCGCAACGGCAGAGGCGCACGAGCCAGTGCCGGACGATTGCGTTTCACCGGCGCCGCGCTCGTAGATGCGTATCTCGATTTCGTGCGGACCAGTGACTTTCACGAACTCGACGTTAGTGCGATTGGGAAAGTCAGGATGGCTTTCGATCTCAGCGGCATCGGAAAGCCACTGCTCCGTGAAGTCCTCGACGAAGACGATAAACTGCGGATTCCCGACTGAGAGACGAATGCCTCTGCGATTGCCGGTCGAAATCTGGACCGGGAACTCGCCCTCGATCTGGGGTTCGCCCATGTCGCTCTTGAAATGGAAGTCGGTATCGCCGCGACTGGTGAGTTCGCAGGTCTTTATGCCGGCGTCGGTAAGAACTCGAACCGATTTGAGATTTCGCTGATGGGCAATCCACGCCGCCACGCATCGCGTGCCATTGCCGGAGACTTCGGCGTCCGATCCATCTGAGTTGATCAACCGCGCGCGAACGTCTGCCTGGAGATCCTGGAAGAGCCACTCGACGCCGTCAGCGCCGACGCCAAGATTGCGATTGCAAATGCGTTGCGTGATGCTCTTGAGATCGGGTTCGCGGACGAGTGTCCCGTCGATGAGGATGAAGTCGTTACCACAGGCGGTGGCTTTCACGAAAGGGAGTTTGGAAGTCATCGGCTACTCGTGGTCGGTTACTCCCAAACATTCTACGTCGCCGATGTGGGCCATCTCGCGAAGCCGTTTCAGCAGGCGGATGTGTTCGACATGGGTGGCCAACACCGTGAACTGCACCCGATAGTGGCCGTCACTACGGCCGATCTGCACCGACTGCATGATCTTGCGATCGACCTCCAGCACTCCGTTCACTGCAGCGATGATTTCGTCGGCCTGTGCGCCGCGGACTTCATACATCATCATCAGGTCCTTGAGGTTGTAGCGCTTCTCGACCATACCCAGGAACGTGAGCGCCACCAGCAACATGAACGTGGTGAAGATGGGAAGGAAAAACAGTCCGCCGCCGCAGGCCATGCCGATGGCAGCCACCACGAACAAGGTCGCCGCCGTGGTGAGCCCGCTTACGGATCCGCGCGCGTGGAGGATGGAGCCGGCGCCGATGAAGCCGATGCCCGGGATGATCTGTGCCGCGATACGAGTGTGGTCGCCCGGGAACTCACTGGCGAGTTTCCACGAAAGAATGGTGAACATTGCCGAGCCGATGCAAATGAACATGTTGGTGCGCAGACCGGCAGGCTTGTGATGAATCTCGCGCTCCAGACCGATGATGCCGCCCAGAAACGCGGCCACGACCAGGCGCAACATCATCTGCGCCGAGAAGAAGGCCATTTCCGATTGCGGGCCATAATGCGCCCACAGTTCGCGCAACGTGCTCATATGCCGCGGATTGTACCCTAGCTTTTCCTGCG
>DASTGW010000107.1:0-4593 GCA_035718705.1 Terriglobales bacterium
TGGAAGCCGGAAGAAATTATGGCCGGGCTGTGCAACGTGCTGCCCAAGAACATCTGGCTGTACGTTTCGCAGATTCCGAACCTGTCGGCGATCGGCAGCAAGTTCGTGTTGCAGGGCGGCACCCAGCACAACATGGCCGCGGTGAAGTCGCAGGTGGACTTCATCGAGTCGCGCTTTAAGGGCAAGGAAGTTCAGCCCGAAGTGATTGTGCACCAGCATTGCGGAGAAGCGGGCGCGATCGGTTGCGCGTTTGAAGCAGTTCGGTTGTGGGAGAACGGCATGAAGACCGAGTTCATCGGTCTCGATGGCGTGGCTTCGATCACCTACACCACCACGCGCGAAGAAAACACACGCTGCTACTTCTGCAAGAACAAATGCCTGCGCACCTTCATTGACGTGAAGACGGCGGTGCCGACCCCGAACTATAAGCCTCCAGTGAAGACCAAAGTTCCGCTGGCTCCCGGCGCGCAGCGACTGATCATCGCCACGTGTGAAAAGGGAACCGTCGAGAACGTGGAAGAGATGCGCGTCATCAAGGGCAACATCGACGCCATCAAGAAAGAGAATCCGAACCTGGTGGAGATCGCGGCGAAGAAGGCGTTCACGTCTTACGAGCCGCCGAACGTTGCCGATCCTGCCCCGAAACTTCAGATCACGAAGGCGCAGAAGGAACGCGCCGAGAAGCTGAAGAAGCGCGCGGAAATCCGTATCGGTATGCCACGCGCCCTGAATATGTACTCGTGCGGACCGTTCTTCACCGCCTACTTTGAATCGCTGGGCGTGAAGGCCGAGAACATCTTCTGGTCGGAGTACACGAACGAACAGCTTTACAAGGAAGGCGCGAAGCGCGGTGCGATTGACCCGTGCTTCCCGTCGAAGGTCGGCATTCCGCACGTTCACAACTTGCTGTACGCGGTACATCCGAAGAAGAAGCTCGACGTCGTCTTCTTCCCGATGATCGATTCGCTGCCGACGTTCTTGAAGTTCACGCAGTCGCAGCGCGCTTGCCCTACGGTGACGGCGACGCCGGCCTCGGTCAAGGCGGCGTTCACCAAAGAAGGTGACATGTTCGCGGAGAAGGGCGTGATCTGGAAGGACACGCTGACATGTCTGGACGATCCCAAGGTCTTGCATCGCCAGATGTTCGACGACTGGAAAGACATTCTGGGGCTTACCGAAGAGGAAAACTTCCGTGCATGCCAGCAGGGTCTGGACGCGATGAACAAGTTCGACAACGACATCATGCGGGGAACGGCGCGTGAGGTGTTGAAGAAGCTCGAAGCCGAAGATCGGTTGGGCATCGTTCTGCTGGGACGTCCGTATCACAACGATCCGGGCATCAATCACGAGATCCTGGAAGAATTCCAGAAGCTGGGATACCCCGTGTTCTCGCAGGATTCTCTGCCGCTTGACGACGAGATTGTCTGGAAGCTGTTCGGCGACGAAGTGAAGGCGGGCATCATCCAAGACCCGATGGACGTCAGCGATGCGTGGAAGAACTCGTACTCCGAGAACACCACGCGCAAGGTGTGGGCCGCGAAGTATGTGGCTCGTCACCCAAACCTGGTGGCGCTGGAACTCTCGAGTTTCAAGTGCGGTCACGACGCCCCGATCTACACCGCGATCGAGGAGATTGTGGAGCACTCGGGCACGCCGTACTTCTGCTTCAAGGACATCGACGAGAATAAGCCGAGCGGCTCGATCAAGATCCGCGTGGAGACGATCGGTTACTTCCTGAAGCGCTATCGCGAAGACATGGTCCGCAACAAGCACAAGCAGGTCTCGATCGACGAACAGCTAAAGAAGTTCGAAGATCAGCTGCGCAACGAGCTGCGGCTGGCGGCGAGCATCGGTGGCGACAGGGGTGGCTGCGGCACACACACCGAAGCACCGAGCGAACTGGTGGCTATCCAGGGCGCTCAGCCGGTCGGCAATGAGCTGGTGGAGTTAGCGGGCGATTAAGCAAACAGATAGTCGGGTAATCGAAACCCTCGGGGAACCGGGGGTTTTCTTCTGTTATGGAGCGTCGATACTTTTACATTGAAGTAATCTGAATCTTGCGGCAGAATCGGGCCATCTAGTTTGGGTACATACCTTGAGGATGGGGTGAACATGAGGAAAACAAGCGTAGTTACATTTCTGGTATTACTGAGCGCGCTCGCTGTCACAGCGCAAGCGCAGCAGTTCGACATCGATCCGGTGCATTCGTCGGCGACGTTTAAGGTGCGTCACATGCTGGTGAGTACCGTGGTCGGGCGCTTTTCGGATGTCAGCGGGACGATCAACTACGACGATAAGGATCCGTCGAAGAGCAGCGTAACGGCGACGATAAAGACGGCGAGCGTAAACACGGACAATAGCTCCCGCGACGGCGACCTGAAGAACAACTATTTCGAAGTGCAGAAGTATCCCGAGATGACGTTCAAGAGCACCAAGATCGAAAAGCGCGGGGACCAGTGGGTCGCCAGCGGTCCATTGACGATTAAAGACGTGACCAAGAATGTTGAGATCCCATTCGAACTCACGATCGCAGACATGCCGCGAGGTGGCAAAGCTCTGGGCGCCTCGGCAAACTTTAAGGTCAATCGCAATGACTACCACGTCGCGAAGGGTAGTGTCGTCGACAATGGCGCTACGGTTGGCAACGACATTAGCATCGAACTGAACATCGAGGCGCATCCGCCGAAGCCAGGGGAAAAGAAATAGCTGTGGTTCTAGCCATGCCGGAGGGCTTTGACCGGATTAAGAGCGCGCACTCGGTGGATGAGACCATCCGCCGGGTGCATTCGCTTTTGGCGGAAAAAGGAATCAAGCTGTTTACTCTGATCGATCACGGCGGTGAAGCAAAAGTCGCAGGCTTGGAACTGCGTCCGACGAAGCTGCTTATCTTCGGCAATCCGAAATCGGGCACATCGTTGATGCAGGCAGAGCAGACAGCGGGCATTGATCTTCCTCTCAAAGCGCTGGTGTGGCAAGACGAGCAAGGCGATGTGTGGGTGGGATGGAACACGATTGAGTACGTGATTGAGCGGCACAGGATCGCGGCAGAGAGTGCAGTGGCGATGGGAGGGTTCGTGCAATTGCTGCGAAAGGCGGCGCAATGAGCAAAGTGGAAGAACTAGCGGAGTTCTTCGTGATCGGGCTCGCGGAGCGCACGTCCAACCGCCGGGAGATTTCGGGTCAGGGCATTATCGGCCGGCAGTGGGCGCGTCTTTACGCAGAAGGATTACTGCAGCAGATTCCGAATCGCATCGACAACGATGTCATTGCCGTATACGCGGATTATGCGGGCGATCACACGTCGGAGTACACATTCCTGCTTGGCGCCCGAGTCAGCAGTATTGAACAGGTTCCGAAAGGTATGATTGCTCGTCGCATTCCCCGGGCCAGTTACGCGAGGATCGAGACCGAGCGCGGACCGGTCCAGCAAGTGGTTGTCGCTGCGTGGCAAAAGATATGGTCGATGTCGCAAGGGGAACTGGAAGGAGAGCGCGCGTACCTCGCCGACTTCGAGGTTTACGGCGCAGAAGCCAGCGATCCACAGAATGCGCAAGTCCGCATTTATGTTGGCCTGAAATGATCCGCGCTGTTGATAAAATAGAGCTTCACAGAGGGTGCGCGGATGGCGATGGAATCAGACAAGGTCATGTTCGAGATTTACCGGGATGCAACTTATACCGGTAAGTATCGCGTGGTCTACTACACGGAACTGAACGAGAACAACAAAGAGTGGGAAATCAACAAGGCAATGGCCGGCGAGCATTTCTATGACGGCTTCATCAAGGGCTTTGGCAAGGACGAAGCCAAGGACATCATCGACGCCTTGCTGAAGCGAATGAATGACGGCGAAGCGCTCTCGTCTTCGGATATCGAGCGCGAACTGGGCACGCACCTGGCGGTTCGGTAGTTGTTGTCAGCGTTCTTTAGACGACTTCCTGGATCACAATCTCATAAACAGATTCGTCGTTCTGGGGGAGAGGGTGTCCCCAGATGCGTACGGGACGGGTGCGCGCGCCAGCGGTGCGGAAGGTCACTTCCACATCGGAGATCGGCTGGCCCATTCGCACCTCGTCGAGCAGACTGCTTGTTTCCAGGCAATAGCCGAAGACCTGCTCGATAGGAGCTCCCACCAACTCACGTGGCGATGCATATCCCGTTTGCCGGGCGAAGGTGGTGTTCAAGCGTTGCAGCCTGCCTCGGGAATCGATGGCGGCCACGCCGAAGGGAAGCGTGTCGAGCAGCAGCCGCCAGCGACCGTTGAGTTTGCTCAAACGTTGATCGACTTCCAGTACGCGTTGAGCTGAGGCGATGCGTGCGTAGAGCTGTTCGTAGTCGAAGGGCTTGGCCAGGCATTCATCGGCTCCTGACTCGATGGCCGCTAGCTCGTCACACGGGTAGCGATTTGGCATGAGCATTACGATGTAGGTATAGAAGGCGTCGCGCCGGGCGCGCAGACGGCGGCAGACTTCCAGTCCATGGGGCGTCGGTATGAGGCGGTTGAGCAGTACCAGTCGCGGCGCGTCGTGCTGTTGAAGAAAGGACCAGGCGTCCTCGCCCTTCCTGGCAACCAGTACTTCCAGACCTCTAGCCTTT
>DASTGW010000108.1:0-6148 GCA_035718705.1 Terriglobales bacterium
GACAGCGCTTCTCAGGTTTCCAGTGGATCCAATCAAGTTGCCAGCGCTTCCGAAGAATCAGCCAAGCTGAGCGTACAAGCTTCCTCGTCCATCGATGAGGTCACCAGCACCATGCACGAGATGAGCGTCAACGTGCAGAACATGGTGAAGAGCACGCAGATGCAGTCGTCCAGTGTGAGCGAGACCTCTTCGTCCATCGACGAAATGGTCGCCTCTATTCAGCGTGTAGCCGACACCGCAAAGGTACTGCTCGACATCTCTCAGCGTTCCCGCGAAGAAGTGCAGGCCGGCATCGGTACCATGCAGAAGACCACCGACGGGCTCAACCGCATCAACACCTCCATTCAGTCTTCCTCCGAGATCATCGACGTTCTCGGTACACGTGCCGATGACATTGGCAAGATCATCGAAGTCATCGACGATCTCGCAGAGCAGACCAACCTGCTCGCGTTGAACGCCGCCATCGAAGCCGCGCGCGCCGGCGAACACGGACTCGGCTTCGCAGTGGTCGCCGAAGAAGTTCGCAAGTTGGCGGAGAAGTCAGCTTCGAGCACCAAGGAAATTTCCGAACTCATTCAGAGCATTCAGAAGGAAGCTCGTCGTGCCGTCGAAAACATGGAGAAGAGCACGACCATCGTTAACGAAGGCCTCACGCTCGGCGGCGACCTGAACGGCGCGTTGAAGAAGATCTCCAACGTGGTCACCGAGGTTTACAAGTTCGCCCAGGAAATCGGCGCGGCCACCAACGAGCAATCGCATGGCTCTTCGCAGATCGCGAAAGCCACCTCGCGACTGAACGAACTGACGCACGAAATCAACTCCGCCGTCGAAGAACAAGCTTCTGGAGCCCAGGCCGTAGTGATGGCCATGGAACGTATGCGCGAACTCGTACAGCGCTTCACCTCCGGATCGACGGAGCTTGCCGCTTCCGCCGAACAGATGTCGAAGATGTCGCGAGTCCTCATCGAGAGTATGGACCGCTTCACCATCGACGGCGCTGGCCGAATCAACATTCCTGCCGGTTACATCATGACCAGGCCGAACGGCTCGCCCAGCAATCCCTTCGGCAATGGTCGGGGTACGGGCAATGGAAATGGCAACGGATCGCCGGAACACGCCGCCACGGCTTATGCCATGGCCCGGCTGTAAACGGAGAGCGGAATGAGCAACGACCTCCACATTGTCGGGTTTCGAGTCGGCGCGGAGACGTTCGGTGTACCTATCACCTGCGTCCACGAAATCGTGCGCGTGCCCGAGATCACCAACGTTCCTGACTCCCCGGAATTCGTGGAGGGCGTAATCAACCTTCGCGGCAAGATCGTTTCTGTCGTAGACCTGCGCAAGCGCTTCGGGGGAACACCTTCCCAAGCGACCAAAAAGAATCGCGTCATCGTAGTGGAGTCGGAAAAGAAACTGGTCGGCCTGATCGTGGATGCCGCCTCCGAAGTTATGCGCATCCCGCATTCGGAGATCGAACCGCCACCGCGTGTGCTCGCCGACGAAGCCTCCGGCTACGTAACTGGCGTCGGAAAACTAAAAGACCGGCTGATCATTCTGGTGGATCTGCAAAAAGTTCTGCAGCGCACCGATATTCGCCAAACCGAGGTGACTGGAGCGGTCGCGGTCTAAGCGACGAACCACACAAGATCTCATGGCCACGGCTACCATCCCCATCACCGAACCAGAGTTGAAGCTGCTGCAGACCCTCGTTTACCAGGAATGCGGCATGTACTTCGACGAACGACGCGCTCACTTCCTGCAAGACCGCTTGCAACGCCGGCTAAAGGCCTGCCGACTCGACACGTTCTACAGCTACTACCGTCTGCTCACCAGCCGCGAAGGGAAAGCCGAACTCTCCGCGCTGCTCGAGATCCTGACCGTCAACGAGACCAGTTTCTTCCGCAATAAGCCGCAGTTGGAACTTTTCCAGAAAACCATCCTGGAAGACATGTTGCACCGCAAGCAGGAACGCCGGGATTGGACCATTCGCGCCTGGAGTGCCGGATGCTCTACCGGTCAAGAGGCGTACACGATGGCGATGCAGATCAGTGATGCGCTCGCCTACTACTATCTGCGCAATCCGCTGCCTTTCGACATGCCTGTTCCGAAGCCGCTGATCCCGCCACCGTGGCGTGTGGAAGTGCTCGCATCGGACATCAGCTACTCCGCCCTGCGCGCCGCGCAGGAAGGTACGTATTCCGAAACGCAGATGGAACCGGTTGATTACATGTACCGGCTTCGCTACTTCGACAAGGTCGGCGAAAACTACCAGGTGAAGCGCACAGTCCGCGACCTGGTGCACTTCGACTTTCACAATCTCAAGACCGAGTTCCTTCCTCAGCGCAACGACTTTATCTTTTGCCGCAACGTAATGATCTATTTTGATGAAGCCGAGCAGAAGCGGCTGATCGACAAGTTCTATCGCTGTCTGAATCCCGACGGATTCCTCTTTGTTGGCCACGCTGAGAGCCTGTTCGGACTCTCCGACCGCTTCCGCATGATTCATCAGAACAACGGCACTGCCTATCAGAAGATCGAGGTGGAACCGTGAGCTTCTTCTCCGAAGAGCGGGCTGCCGAACTGCGCGAACTGTTCTTTGAAAGCGCTCAGGAACTGCTGCAAACCCTCAACGAGCAGGGACTGGAGTTGGAGAAATCTCCAGCCGACGCTGAGGTCGTGCGTGGGATCCGCCGCACGGTTCATACGTTGAAAGGTGATTCGGCGGCCTGTGGTTTCCGCGAACTGAGCGACCTCGCTCATGAACTGGAAGACGTCCTTACTCCTGAGTTGGCAACTGCCGCTTCGGCCGCCATCGCCGAACTGGTTTTGAGTGCGGCGGACATGTTTGATGCCTTGCTCGCAGCTTATCGCGGCAACATGCAGCCTCCCAAGGGTGATCCGCTGCGCACCATGATCGCCCGCATTCTGAAGGATCCGGCGGCAACAAAGGCAAAGGCCGAACTTAATCCTGAATTCCAATGGACTGAGTACGAACGTCTGGCCATGGAGAAGGCCGGCAAAAACAATCAGACGGTTTTCAATATCGCCATCGGCATTGACCGCAATTCGCCGATGCGCTCGGCAGCAGCCCAGGTACTCCTGAACGTACTGGCTGAAGCCGGAACAGTTCTAGCTCGGCGTCCGGAAGAGCTTCCGGCAGATAACGTCGTTGACGTCCTCGAAATCGCCTTGGCTTCGAAACTAGACGAGGTTGCCGTCCAAAAGAAGTGCTCGATCCCGACAGTAGTGGAACGAATCGTTGTCACCCCCTGGACGCCTCCGGTTGCAGAAAACGTTCCTTCAGATCGCGATGTGCTCGGCCTGTCCGAAAGCACACTTACCAGCAACACAGTCTCGATTTCTGAACTTGAAGACGTACTCGCTGAGGCGGCCAATCGGACGTCTGACGCTCCGAAACCAAAGTCGAAGAGTTCTGACTTCTCCGCAGCCGAGAACACGCTGCGCGTGGACGCCGAGCGCATCGACGCGGTCATGAACCTCGTTGGCGAGCTCATCATCGGCAAATCGATGCTTTATCAGTCGATCAATGAGTTCGGAAAGCGTTTCCCGAAAGATCCGCTGAAAATGCGTTTTGCCGACGCGATGTCGAAGCAGTCGCAGGTGCTCAACGCACTGCAGCGCTCGGTGATGAAGATCCGCATGGTGCCGGTCGAGCAGTTGTTCCGGCGCTTCCCGCGCGTGCTGCGCGATACCGCCAAGTCCTGCGGCAAAGAAGCCGAGATGGTCACGCTCGGCCAGGATACCGATCTCGACAAGAGCATTCTCGATCAACTCGCAGAGCCGCTCACGCATCTCGTTCGTAACGCCGTCGACCACGGCATTGAAAAGCCGGAAGAGCGCGTTGCGCAGGGTAAGTCGCCACAAGGGTTCGTCAAGCTCAACGCCTATCACCAGGCAAATCACGTTGTAATCGAGATCAGTGACGACGGTCGCGGCATGGACCCCGACAAGATTGCGGCTAAGGCGATCGAACGTGGCCTGACCACCGCCGATGAAGTCGCTCGCATGAGCGATCACCAGAAGCTGGAACTCATCTTTGAGTCCGGGTTCAGCACCGCCGACGAAGTTACATCGATCTCCGGCCGCGGCGTTGGCATGGACGTAGTTCGAAGCGTTCTGGCGCGCCTGAAAGGCTCGATACAGATCATCAGCACCCCAGGCAAAGGAACCACCTTCCGCCTCACATTGCCCCTGACGCTGGCGATCATCAAGGCACTTCTGTTCTCCGTCGGCGATCAGTACTACGCCGTGCCGTTGAACTCCGTGGTTGAAATCACTCGCGCTGGTCTTGACGAAATCCACCGGGTGGATAACTGCGAAGTCCTTCGCATGCGCGGCGAGATCGTGACCTTGGCTCGTCTGAGCCGCTTGATGCCCGAAACGCACGAGAGCTCGATCTTGAAGTTTTTCGTCGTAGTCGTCGGCATGGGCGATCGCAAGTTTGGTTTGGTCGTGGACAAGCTTGTCGGCGAAGACGAACTCGTCATCAAGGCCATGGACGATCAACTCGTCGCAACCGATCTCGTCAGTGGCGCCAGCATTCTTGGCGATGGCACCGTCGTTCTCATCCTTAATGTTCCGGTCCTGGTCGAGCGGGTTGCATGTGTACGCACGCCTTCCTCGCCGGCTCCGCTCATTCGCTCTGCGGTGGGGGCTTCCTTATGAAGAAACCCATCAGAGTTCTGGTCGTGGACGATTCCGCTCTCATGCGGAAACTGATTCCGCAGATGATCGAGCGCGAAGGATCCATCCACGTGGTCGGCACCGCCATGGACGGCACTTTTGCGCTGGAGAAAATTCCCGACCTGAAGCCTGATGTGGTGACTCTCGATCTCGACATGCCTCGCATGGACGGAATGGAAACCTTGCGCAAGATCATGCGCAAGCATCCTCTCCCGACCATCGTTGTGAGTGCGCATTCCAAGGAAGGTGCTTCCGCTACATTCCGCGCCCTTTCGTTTGGCGCTTTTGATTTCGTGACCAAACCGATCGATCCCACGGCGCACATGGATCGCATCTCCGAAGAACTCGTCGCGAAGATTCGCGCTGCCGCCAAGAGCCAGCTGGTTCAGCTACCCGAGCCCCAAATCAATCGCAAGCCGAAATCCACGTCCAAGCGCGCTGGCGAAACACCAACCAAGGTCGTCGCCATCGGCGTTTCCACCGGCGGCCCACAAGCTCTGCAGTACGTGCTTTCGCAGCTGCCCCCGGAATTTCCGGGAACGATTCTGATCGTCCAGCACATGCCGGAAGGCTTTACCGACATGTTTGCGAAACGTCTCGATGAGACCTGCGCCATCGAAGTCAAGGAAGCGCGCTCTGGAGACCTTCTGGTTCCCGGACGCGTGCTGGTCTGCCCCGGCAACAAGCACATGAAGGTGAAAAACATGCCGTTGGGCGACATCGTGGTTCTCACTGACGGAGAGAAAGTTAACGGACACCGCCCCTCAGCCGACGTGCTCCTGCAATCGGTCGCTACCGAATTTCGGGAGCGCGCCATCGGCGTACTCATGACGGGCATGGGCGAAGACGGAGCGCATGGCCTCGGTGCCATCAAGCATTACGGCGGCCTGACCATCGCCCAATCGGAAGAAAGTTGCGTTGTCTATGGAATGCCCCGCGTGGCCGTCGAACGAGGATACGCCATGCGGGTAGTAGCACTGGATTCACTGGCAAACACACTGCAGTCGCAGTGCACGAGTACAAACAAGCCGGCACGGAGCAATACGCCCGTGAGCACGGCAACGGGAGACTAACTGGTTCGGCAGGGAGCCGAGCTGGAGGAGATTATGGAGCAATTTGCCCCAATCGTTCGGAGTAAAGACATGCGACCGGTTCGCTACCTGGTCGTGGATGATTCGATTTTTGCGCGCAAGAATCTCGCCCGCATGATCGAGTCGTTCGGCGGACAGGTGGCCGGAGAAGCCGGTGATGGCTGCACCGCCATCACGGAATATAGCCGCACGCAGCCAGATATCGTGCTCATGGACATCACCATGCCGCAGATGGAAGGCATCGAAGCCGCCGAGCGCATCGTCCGGCAATCGCCGGAAGCGCGCATCGTAATGGTGTCCTCGGTCGGCTACCAGGAAAACATTATCGCCGCCCTGCAAAAGGGCGCGCGCCA
>DASTGW010000109.1:0-7941 GCA_035718705.1 Terriglobales bacterium
TGTAGTTCTCCGTGCGCTGCTCGGAATGGAGTAGCTTATCGCCGTCGAGGTATTGCACTTCCAACTGCGCCGTATCGCGAAGCTGGATTGCCGATCCTTCGTACGAATAGAAGACCGCATCCAGTTTGTGACCACGGTCTACGTAACGCGTATGCAGTCCTGCCTGGCGCTGTTGGTTTACGCGTTCTTTCAAGTTGTCGAGTGCCACACCCACGAAGTCCGATTCGAGCACGTCAGTGCGATTGTCTGAGAGAGCCGTCATCATCGAAGACCATGCGCGTGCGTAATCGCGCGCAACCGCCTTCTCCGTCGTGTCTTCCACTTCGCGCGGTCCGGCAGAGCTCACATTCAGGCTAACCTGCGGAAGATCGGCGGCGAGCGCGGTAATCCACACCGCGCAGCCGAGAATGATGGACGTAATAAACAGCACGGCCAGCCAGCGCTTCACATTCCACCTCCCACGTGGATCTCGTTCCCGACCACGACGCCGGCAGCCACGCTTACGCGTGCGTCCTGCATCTTCGGCAGCTCAGCTTTCGCTACGCCCTTTTTGATGCGGGCGTCAACCGTACTGCGGCCGTTCTTATCCACGGCGGTGAAAGTTACGATGGTCCCGTCGGGCACCGGATTGCCTGAGCAATCTTTGATCGGATCCGTTTCCACTGTGTAGCCGTTCTTGCTGGGCTGAGCGTGCATGCGAAGATTGCAGGGATCGGAAGCCGTTTGTTGTACCACGCGCTTGGTTTCCTTGCCATTCGCCGACGCAACGAACTGCGCTGCGCCGGCCTGCCGGCCGGAGTCCATCCTTATATATGCAACGCCGTTCGTGGCTTCCACGTTGCGGGACTGAGCTGCTCCGCCCCCAACGGAAAGATCGAATTTCACTGGCGTGGGCGTGAGCACCAGGTTCTTGTTCTGGTCAAACAGGAACACGGTTCCGCTGATCACGTCGCGCGTGCTCGCGGGCACGCGGGATGGCCGTGCAAGAAACGCCAAATCGTTCGGCTGTCCCGGTGCAACTTCGAAGGTCGAAGCTTCACCGTTCAAGATCGCCGTGTAACGGCCGGCATTCTTCGCCGAGAAAGTGAAAGTCTCGCCAGACTTCACGTCTTTCTTCACTGCCGTTCCCGGGCCGAAGAGATAGAGGGTGCCGCTGCCGCTTACCGGCAGGCTGACCTCGGTGCCTGCCACTGCTTTCGCAGGCACCTGAATCTCAGCCGCCTTCGCCACGTAATCGGCGAACCAGCAGAGCGCGATGACAATCGAGATTTGAAAAATACGTCGCATCGGTCCCAAGTTCCCCTACATGCTCTGGCGGTTGATGCTGTAACTGTTCACGGTCACGCGATACGTTTGTACCTTGTCGGCGAGATCGTCACGCAGTCCCAGGGTGAAAGCTTCCGGCGTTTGCGGCAGCAGAGCGCGATCCACATAGCCGTCCGACACCCAGATCACCTTGCCAGTGTTGTCGTAGAACGTCGCGAGCACATGCGGAATGTTCACCGTCTGGCCGCTCTCGTTAATCAACTGTCCGCGCAACACTTTGTGACCCGCAGCGTTGGTGTCGATCTTCTGATTCAGCACGCCGATGGTCGGATCGGCCGAGGCCGGGACGAGCAACGCATTCGGCTGCATACGGACGTTCTTCACGTCAGCCAGTTTCACGTGCGGAAAATCCACCCGGAACGGCGACACTTCTTTCGGGAGGAGCACATGCGAAATCTTGTCGAAGCTGCTCTCTTCGCCGATGTCCTTGCCATTCTTTCCGACCAGCGTAGCGTTGATCGAGACAAAGCCCGGAACTGTGTCTTCGTTCACGATCTCGCCGAGGATGATGGTTCCTCCATCACGCTCAACGGCGTTCATCGAGACGATGCGGACATGCGGCGCTTCCACGTTCTGCGCGCCCCAGTCGTCATCCGCGCCGCGATTAATGATGTCCCAGCGCAGGAAGTTCACTGGCACAACCTGCGGCGGCACTTTCGGCTGTGGCGTTACTTCCCATGCCACCTTCCAGCCTTTGCCATCGTTAGTCACGTTCAGGTCGCGGATGTCGTAGATAGCGCCGACTGCCGTGGACCATTGCAGATCGGTGCGCACCAGCGCCTGCGTGTCGCTCTCGCGAAGAACCTTGGGCGTAGCTTTCGCCAGCGTCGAGAAAGTGCGCAGATCGCCGTTGCTGCCACCCAGGTCGCGAATAAAGGTCTGCAGGTCAACCTGGTTCTTGTTGGAAATCAGCTCATACGCAGCCTTCCAGTTTTTGGCCTGCACGTCGCTGAACAGCGTGCGCACAGCGCCGTCCGGAGTTTTAACATCTGCGTCGGATTGGTTGGCACTAACGGTTCCGATCGCCAGCAGTGCGATCGTGACTACCACCATGATGATCACGAGTATGCGGGACATTATTTCGCCTCCCGCAGAACCACGGTTTCGTCAGCCGCGGGGAATTCGATTGGGGTCGCCGGAATTAATCGACGCTCCGGCAACATCACCACACTGAGAATCGACAGAATAGCCATAGAGATTGGTAGCAGACCCCACATCAGCCCTTGCCATGCGGGCGGAGGTGTACCGAAGTCCATTTTTTGCGCCGGCGGCACATCGTCTTTCACCCACAAGCTCACGCCACCGTTGTCGTAGACTTCCGTCTGACGCCATCCGGCGAAAGCTAGCAGAGGCTCGTAGAAGCGGTCGCGGACAAAGATGTACTTAAGTCCGTACTGGTTCGCGTGCTTCAACATCGCACGCAGCGACTCCATACCAGCCAATCCGTAATACTTGGCGTTATCGAGCTTGCCGGCACCGTACTGCGTCATTTCCGGCAACAGACGCGCCGAGTTGTAATCGCCGTCAATCGTGCTGGCGTTGGTTTCGATCGAGACCTTGGAAAAGAGCGAACCAAAGCCCAAAGTCAGGTAACGGAATTTCGAGTGATCATCGCGGTTCAGGAACGACGTTACCTGGTCTGTCTTGAATGGCGTATCGAAGATGGGATTGAACTTCACCCAAGCCACACCCAAGGCACACGTAAACGCAGCCGCCACGAAGACCGTGACCAGTGCGGTCTTCCGGAATCTGGAGATCAACTCCATCGCCAGCAAACCGGCGATAGGAAGCGCCATCAGCGTTGAGACAAACGTGAAGCGCTCGTAGGTGAACACATAGAAGAAGCGCCCGAAGAGAAGCTTCGCGAACGGCGTGGTTCCACCGAGACCGATCAGTGTGGTCACCCACCATCCGAAGAACAGCGGCACCAGGCGGCGGTTCGTGAGCCCCTTCAGGAACATGAACGGGACCACCAACGCCAGCGCACCGTAGGGGATCAGCCAGAAGTTCAGGCCGGTGGTGAGGTTCAGCAGGTAGTTGTCGCGACTCGGGTGAGGAATCGGCAACTGCGTGACGGGATTCTTAAAGAACGCGATCCAGAACGGCAGCAGCACTATGGCAATCCCAATGCCCACGATCACGCCAAACACGGCAGCTCGCGAAACAACTCCACCCGCCGAAGCATCCGACCCCTCAGCCTCGCGGTCAATCAGCGCCAGCCAAACGATAGGGGCAGCAAACAGCGCGATGGTGATGATTGTGATGTGGTGCACGGCGGCGGCGGTCACCGTCAACAGAACCGCTTTTAGCAGGTTGCCGAATGTATTCGTGCGCAGCCAACGATAGAAGTAAGGGACCGCATTCAGGGTGACCGCCGCACCAAGGACGGTATTGATCTGCCCAGATTGGTACACTAGCATCGCCAGCGATCCCAGGAAGACGCTCCCCACTGCGGCGTAACTGGCGGAAACATCATCCACCCACAGTCGCGCGTAGCGTAGGACGCCTACCCCGATCAGCAGAATCGCGACCATCTGCACGAACATGTACGACATGGTCAGTCCGAAAATGTAAGAGAAGACGGCGATCAACTGATGAGCAAGTGGAGGATAGGTGGTCTGCGAGAAACCGGCGAACCACTTTTCATTCCAAGGATTAAACCAGTGCCCCGCGTAGTGCGACGCGAAGAACATGTGGGTATACGCGTCGTACGACGTGGCCGGCAGCTGCAGCAGCAGCAGCGGTCCATGCACCGCCAGGGCAAGAAGAAGTATGACGGTTGGGGTGACGGCGCGCTGAACGCCGTTTGATTTTGAAACCGAGATCACTGAATTTCCTCCCAAGCCTACGGAGCTGTTTTGATTCGAAAACAGCTGCTCAGGTTGACTTGGGAAGAAATGAAACTTACCTGAGCTGCTGCTTGCAACCATTTGGGCCCACAAACGCATAAAACACTCAGCAGCTGCAATTCGTACCAGAGCGGACGAACCGAGGCAGGCGTTTCGTAATGGCGCATTGCGGACTTAGTGGGCACTTAATTACACACACTTAGTACCTGCGCACCTCACGACTTTCGAAAATGGCATTGAAATACTCACAACAGCGACAGTTTTCAAGGATATCCAGCAGCAACCCGACTTGGAATCCAGCTTGCGGTCAAACAGAGCTGCCACAGCACCGCACCCCTGGTGGTTTCGTGAAAAGTATTCTTAAGTACGTAACAATAAGCGTCGGTCTCGCGTTGGCCATAACGTCCGCCCACGGGCAGACGTTTGAGATCGGCGGTCAGCAGCAGCAAGCCCCGCAACAGAAAGGCAAGGCAAAGTCCGGCACGGCCCAGCCCTCTTCGACTGGGTTCGGGTGGGGCAGCAGTATCGAAGTCGGGCGTATGGCCCGGGCAGCCGAAACGGCGCTCAGTAAGGGCGACACCTCCAGTGCGGCTAACTATGCGGCCCGTGCCACGCAAGCCGCTCCTCAGGATCCCAAACTCTGGTTCCTGCTCGGATACGCCTCACGCCTCGCCGGTCGCTATGGCGAGTCGCTCAATGCCTATCAGAAGGGTTTGGCCCTGGCTCCCGGATCGGTTGAGGGTCTTTCGGGCGAAGCCCAGACCTACGCCAAGATGGGCCGCATCGACGAAGCCAAGCGCCTGCTGATGCAGGTGATCGCGGCCAATCCGAAGCGCGACAGTGATCTTCTTATTGCCGGCGAACTCTTCCTGCAGACTGGCGACACCCAGAAAGGCCTCGAATACCTCCAGCGCGCTGAGGCGATGAAACCCTCGTCGCACTCCGAGCTGCTGATGGCCGTCGCCTACATGAAGCTGAAGCAGCCGGAGAAGGCAAAACAGCTTCTCGATACCGCAAAACGCCGCTCTCCGAATAACGTCGATATTTTCCGGGCGGTCGCAAACTACTACCGTGAAGTCCACGACTACAAGAACGCGATCGCGACCCTGCGTGGCGCGCCACAGATGACGTCCGACGTCCTCGCCGATCTCGCCTACAGCTACGAGTTGAACGGCGACAAAAAAGAGTCGGCAGCCACTTACTCCAAGGCCGCAAACGCGCAACCGAAACAGATCACTCTGCAGTTAAGCGCCGCCAACGCCCAGCTTCGCGCCGGCGATCTCGACCAGACGAAGAAGTACATCGCACGCGCAGAAGCGATTGACGCCAACCATTATCGCTTGCACGCCATTAAGGCTCAGCTAGCGCGCACCGAGAACCGCAACCAGGACGCTGTCGCCGAATATCAAAAAGCCATTGCCGGTCTGCCCAGTGGCGGAGTGCCGGAGGGTGTGCTTTACCCAATCCAGCTTCGGCTGAACCTGGCCGACCTTTACCGTGAGCTGGGTGACCGCCAGGGCGCGCAGGAACAAATGCACCAGGCGGAAGCCGAAATGGCGAAGATCCAGGTGGAAGGCCCCGCCAAGGCCGAATTCCTTCGCGTGCGTGCTGCCATCCGCACGGCTGGCGAAGACTACGCCGGCGCCGAGACTGACCTGAAGGAAGCCCTTCAGCTCGATCCTGAGAACAGCAATATCTCGCTGCAGTACGCCAACCTGTTATGGAAGCTGAAGAAGAAGGACGAAGCGCGCAAGCTGTACCAGGCCGTCCTGCAGAAGGATCCGAACAACCGCTTCGCCCTCGAGTCGATGGGTTATCTCTATCGTGAAGATGGAGACATCAAGACCGCGGCTGACTATTTCCACAAGTTAGCGACGGCTTATCCGAACGATTACGTGGCGTACCTTGCCTTGGGCGACCTTTATGCGGGTGCAGGTCAGTTCAAGGAAGCCGACGCCAGTTACGAAACGGCTTACAAAATCGCACCGCAGAACCCGGCGGTGGTCGCGAACGCTGCCAATGCTGCACTCGAAAACCATCAGGTGCAGCTGGCCGGTCACTGGGTTGGACGCGCGCAAGGCTCGATGAACGAAGATCCTCGAGTCATGCGCGAGCGTGAGCGGTACCTCTTCCATGTCGGCAAGTACCACGAGTCGGCTGCCCTCGGACAGAAGGTCCTGGCCAAGTTGCCGAACGATCGCAACGCTTCCGTCTACCTCGCCTACGACTACTACAACCTCGGTCGCTACGACGACACGCTGGAACTCGTCAGCAAATACGAAAAAGTTCTTCCGAAGGAAGCGAACTTCCCGTTACTTGCTGGACATGTGCATAAGCAGTCGCAACTGCTGAACGAGGCTGTTGCCGACTACACCCGTGCCATCGAAAAAGATCCTAAGATGGTCGACGGATACGTGAACCGCGGATACGTTTTGAACGATCTGCAGAACGCGAACGAGGCCATCCACGATTTCGAGAACGCACTGAAGTTGAACCCGAAGCACGGCGTCGCGCAGCTGGGTATGGCCTTCTCAGCGCTCCAATTGCACCGGGCGAAAGATGCTCTCGATCACGTGGATACCGCCGAGAAGCTATTGGGTGAATCCGGAGCCACGCACCTGGTTCGTGCTACCGCTTACCGCCAGCAACGACTGCTCTCGAAGTCGGAAGCGGAATATCTCGCGGCATTGAAGTATTCGCCGAACGACCTGAAGCTTCACCTGGCTCTTGCGGATACGCTCTACTATCAGCGTCGTTATGACGACTCGATCAAGGCCCTGAACAACGCGTTGGCGCTGTCGCCCGGAGATCCCTTCATCTACTCGCAGCTGGCTCATGCCAACGCGCAGTTGCGTCGTCGTGACGAGACGATGAAGTATGTCCAGTTGGCGGAGCGCGAGGGCGGAGATCAATCGGACGTCCTGCTCGCCACCGGCGACGCCCTGCTCACCATGGGCGATCGCGACGCCGCCATGCAGCGCTTCACCGCGGCATTGGACTCTCCGGACGCCAATCGGGTCGATGCCCGCATCGCCGTCGCCAAGCTCATGGCCAACGAAGGTCATTGGGACGACGCCCGTCAGCAGGTATCGTTGGCGTTCGCCGAAGCCCGCATTGGCGAGTCGACGCCCATCACGGCCGACAATTACGTAGAAGCCGCCAACATCATGCTGGCGATGCACGATTTCGATCTTGCCCAGAAGATGTTTGAGCGCGCCAAGAACGCTGGCGCGGCCGACGAAGTCGTCGCTATCGGACTGGCGAATACGTACATCGCCCAGGGCAATTCACTTGACGCGCAGACCACCCTGGCGGCGCTTGGCAATCCCGACGACTACAGCGACAACTACGACTACAAGATGGCCATGGCGAATGTTTACCGCCAGCGCCATGAAGATGTTCGCGCCTTGACCGCCTTTGCCCAGGCGAACACACTCGCAGGTCAGGACGACAATACGGCTTCTCGCGCGCTTCTTGAGCTGGCAGGCGAGCAGGGACTTCCGGTAACCCGCAAGCTTTCCCTCTCCAACGACATTCAGGTTGCGCCGATCTTCGACGACGCCACCATCTATGCTCTGGACGCGCGGCTGTTTGGAACCGCCGGCGCGCTGCCTCCGCCGCGTTCCTCTATTGAAACGCGGATAACGAACTCATTCCGTTACAACCAGGAAGGGCTGCCGATGATCAGCGGATTCTTCCAGGTGCGCAACGCGCGAGGTCAGATTTCGCTCCCCGACCAGAGCCTCATTTTGAACCGCGACACCTA